>JAFEBQ010000009.1:0-65658 GCA_018242585.1 Planctomycetota bacterium | reverse complement strand
TCTCCCCGGGGGAGAAGGGTTAAGGCGAGTTCGCTCACGATTCGTATCGCGCTGTTGGCCTTCAAAACATCCCATCATCACCCGGCGCGAAGCAAGGCGAGGAACAAACCGGCGGACACCAGCGTCAAAGACAAGGAGCGAGCAATCATAGCCAAAGCGCCTTTCGCGGGCGGTGAAGCGAGGCGGTGGGAAGCGGGGCGCTCGGCATGATGAACCGCTCGGCAGTGAAATGCGAATTGAGCCCGCGGGAGTTTGTTACCTGGCACGCCAGTCGCATAGAATCGGTTCAATGCTCACGTGCCTGACCAGTCGTCATTCCCGCGCAGGCGGGAATCTAGTGGTTGCGGTTACCCTCTAGATTCCCGCCTGCGCGGGAATGACGGAATCGGGGCGGGCATTTGATGACTGGTTCCGAGCAGCACGGAACAACGAGGCGGCAATGGATCGCGGCGCGCAACGAACATTAGCGGTGGCCTTGATGTGGGCTGGACTGGCCATCGGAGTTGCGAAGGCCGACGAAGCGGCGGCGGACACACCCGAGCAAGTCGAAAAGCTGATCAACCAACTGGACGCAGACACGTTCGCCGCGCGCGAGGAAGCGACGGCGGCGTTGATCGCATTGGGGGACGAGGCCGCAGCGGCGGTGGCCAAAGAACTCGAATCGCCGCGCAGCGCCGAGGTCCGCCGCCGCGGCACCACGATCGCCAAGGCGATTCGCTTGAATCGAATGGCGCGCGACGCGGTGCGGCTGGACGAGTTGCTCGCCTTGGTGCGCGGCGCCGGCCAGCGCGACCTGGATCAAGAGGCGCTCGAAGGCCGGCTGAATCGCCTGGCCGTGGTCCTGAGCGAAGCGACCGGCAACAAAGAGCTGAAGCTCCCCGTCCACTTCAACGCGGTCGCCGAACAGGCGGTCGATCTGCAACGAGGCCAGGTGAAGCAGGCGCTGGTGATGGCCGATTCGGTCGCGCTGTCGGTCGTCGAAGATTCGATCATCCTGGCCGACTACGCCGCCGAGGTGTCGATTGCCAAGCGCAGCATCATCATCGCCCGCTACGCGGTGCAGGTGAACAACGCCGAAAACTGCGTGATCATCTCGGGTCGCAATCTGCACGTGTCGATGGACAAAGGGAGCGCCGTGATCAGTGGGCGCGATTGCCAGGTCAATGTCAGCGACCGATCGATTCTGGCGGGCGAAAAGGTGGACTCGCATAACCCCAAGTCGGTGATCTTTGTCAACGGCAAGCCCGACAAGCTACGCACCAATATCAAGCCCGCCGACGCCTGCCAAGCGGTAACCACGCCGGGATTGGTGATCCGGCCCGCCAAGGACGCCAATCCACTGGCCGAGAAGATTGTCGTGACCTATAGCATGGGCTCGGCCAATTCACGCGGCACGAACTTTGTCTTGTTCACGCGCGTCGGCCACCAGCGCGAATACGTGGCCCGCGTTGGACAGGATTTGCGTTCGCCCGACGGCAGCGAGATTCCCGGCCTGTCGGGTTGGACGCTGCGCTATTGCAGCTCGCAGATGGCGGTCTTCTCGAACGGAAAAGAAGAAAGTGCCCTGGAAGTAACGCGGCGCTGAATGCTAGTTCACATGCCAGGCCAACTTGCCCGCCCGAGAAGCAAACCAGCGATCTGGCCTCCCGAATTCAAAAGCAAGAACCGGAGTGCCGTCGCGTTCTTGCGCGGATAGACTTCCAAGACAGTGAAGATCAGCGACGCGACTTAGTAAGCCGAGAGCGGCGAGAACGCGACTATGAAGGCCACTCGAAAGCGACCCATACAGAGGCAGCGAGCGTTCCGCACCGACGACCAGCGTTGGCGTGCCGTCGTCGAGCGCGATCCAGCCGCCGACGGCGCTTTCTATTACTCGGTCAGCACGACGGGCGTCTACTGTCGGCCCAACTGCGCGGCGCGATTGCCCCTCAGAAAGAACGTCACGTTTCACGATACGCCCCAGGCAGCCCGCGCGGCCGGCTTTCGGCCGTGTCGCCGCTGTCGCCCCGACGAGGCGAGCCTCGCCGAGCTTCAAGCCGCCCTGGTCGCGAAGGTCTGCCGCTACATCGAGGCTGCCGAGTCAGTCCCCAGCCTGAGCGAACTCGCCGAAGTGGCCGAGATGAGCACCTATCACTTGCACCGTTTGTTCAAAGCCCAGACCGGCATCACGCCGCGCCAATACGCGGCCGCCCAGCGCGTGAAGCGACTGCGCGATGAGTTGTCCCAGCGCCCGACTGTCGCGGCCGCGATTTACGGGGCCGGCTACTCATCAAACAGCCGACTTTACGAATCGTCGGCGGCCACGCTCGGCATGACACCGACCGCCTTTCGCGAGCGAGGCAAGAACACGACCATTCGCTTTGCCGTGGGGCAATGCTGGCTGGGGGCGATTCTGGTCGCCGCCACGCCGCGGGGAATCTGCGCTATTCTGATTGGCGACGATGCCGACGCGCTGACGCGCGACTTGCAGAACCGCTTTCAAGGAGCGGAACTGGTGGGGGGCGACGCCGAGTTCGAAACCTGGGTGGCCCGCGTCGTCGGCTTTGTCGATGACCCTTCGCGTGGACTGGCCTTGCCGCTCGATATCCGCGGCACGGCCTTCCAACAGCAAGTATGGGAAGCGCTGCGCGCGATCCCCATCGGCACGACGGTGAGTTATACGGAGGTCGCCCGAAAGATCGGCCATCCAAACGGCGTGCGCGCCGTCGCCGGAGCGTGCGCCGCCAACGCCCTGGCCGTCGCCATCCCGTGCCATCGCGTCGTCCGTACCGATGGCTCCCTTTCGGGGTATCGCTGGGGCATCGACCGCAAACGAGCACTGCTGCTGCGCGAGCAAGATGTCGCTGCGCGAAACGCGCCGCGACGGTCGTAAGGTCGACGGCATCGACTGCGGCCGGGCGGCTTTCAATTCGTTGCAGCGTAGCCCTTGGAGCCGTCATTCCCGCGCAGGCGGGAATCTAGACATTAAGCCGCGCCCCTAGATTCCCGCCTGCGCGGGAATGACGGTGCGCCTGTTGAAATTTGGGTAGCACCGACAACTGGTTGTCGGTGTCGCGCAGCGACAAGAGGGCGATGGAATACCGGTCCTGAACCCTCTTGCGGCTGCGCCGCCCAGACAAGCAAGTTGTCCGGGCTACCCGCTCGATGTCCACCGAGGGGCACGGTCCCACTTTGTGCAGTTGGCAGGGCAATCCCACGCTCATTGATTGGCCGCGCCGCCCACTTTGCCTACCTCAAATCGCCGGAAGTGGGCCCATACTTCGTCCAAATTCTGCGCTGTATTGAGACCAACTGTATCGTCATGCTCGTTCATCTGGACTCGCATAGTTTTGATCGCCGCGCCATCGAACAGATACACAGTGCCTTCGGACCCGGGCTGCACCAATTTTCCATTTTCTGCTCGAACAAGACGTCGTCCAAGATAATCTCTTCCCACACGCGGATCGTTAATTCGCTCTTCTAGCCTCGCGTCTTTCGGCCATGACCGCACGATGGCATAACGTAGCTTTAGGCCCCATAGCGAGTATCCGAAGTCGATGCGGAACTCCGTTTCGCCAATGGACCATCCAACCGCGCTTTCCCCGGTGGGAGGCCCAATTCCTGTAAAAAAGATCGCTGCAATGAACCCAAATGGAACGAGAATTGAACTCACGAGGATGGTGCGTTTCATAATGCTTGGACAAGTTGGCCCACCCCGTTCGATGCAAGACAGATTGCGATGCGAGACGAAAACGGGGGCAAGGGGCAAGTCCAATTAGAGAATGACCCGGTCCCGTCTGATTCACAACGACGTATTCTCGTTCGTGTCGGCTGTCGCCTACGCAAACGCGGCCCAATCGCGGGCGGCTCTTGTGCGTAGGACGTTCGCGTCCGAGGCGTCGATAAACTCTTCCTTGACCGGATCGAACTTCAGCTTGCGCTGCATGATCCACGCGATGGCCGCCGCGTGCGACGCGATGTGCGAGCGTCGCATCACGTCCTGATTGGCGGCCGGCTTGCCGCGCGTGCGGATGCAATCGAAAAAGTCGCGGGCGTGCGCCGAGACGTCGAGTCCGCGGACGCGCTTGGCCGTTTCGGGCAGCTCCTTCTGCAACGCTTCGGGCGTGACGACCATTTCGCCTTCGTCGCCGGTCTCGACCGAGCCCAGGTCGCCGATGAAGCGAACCGGGCAGGTGCCCAGGCGCGTGATGTAAAACGGCTCGCGTTTGCCGAACGCCTCGGGCAAGAAGTCGATGATCAACTTCACGCCGTTCGCGTAGGTGCAAACGATGTTATTGACCGTCGGCTCGTACTCGATCGGTACGGTGTCGTCGGCCTGGTTCGCCCACTGGCACAGATCGACCGTGTGGGCGCCCCAATCGAGAATGCGAGCGCCCGAGTCAAAGTCCCATTGCCCGCGCCAGCCGCGACCCAGGTATTGCTTGTTGTAGGGGCGCCACGGGGCCGGGCCCAGCCACATGTTCCAGTCGCACACCTCGCGCGTCGGCTGCGGCTCGGCGGGGAGCCAGGTGTTGTCGAGCGTCGGCTTGTAGACCGAGGCGTGCATGGTGCGAAGCTTGCCGAGCTTGCCGCTGTGGACCAAGTTGACCGCTTGCTGGAAGTTCGGCACGCTGCGGCGCTGCGTGCCGGCCTGAAACACGCGCTTGGTTTTGGTGATGGTGTCGGCCAGCTCCTGACACGCGCCAATGGTGATGCCGCACGGCTTTTCGCTGTACACGTCCTTGCCGGCCTGGGCCGCCATGATCGACGCCGGCGCGTGCCAGCGGTCGCCGGTGGCGATCAGCACCGCGTCGATATCCTGGCGCGCGAGCAGTTCGCGAAAGTCCTGGTACAGCCGGAGGTCCGAGTTGCCGTAATGGCCGTCGACAAGGGCCTTGCCGGCGTCGCGGCGGACGGCCTGGACATCGGCGATGGCGACGCAGCGAATGTCCTCGAACGCGAGCATCGCCTTCAGGTCGTACGTGCAGCGCGGCCCAATGCCAATCACGCCCAGCGCCAGCTTATCGCTCGGCGCGGTCTTGCCATCGCGCGCGAAAGCTGAGGGGACAATGTTTGAGATCGTGGTGGCCGCAGTCGCGGCGGCCGAGGCCAGCAATATTTGGCGGCGCGTCGAACGAGTGTCGAGAGACATGCGAGAACTCCAGGGCAGGCGGGTAGGGGCGGGGCGTGATGGTATAGCCTAAGCCGCGGCACAGGGCGCGGCAAGTTTTAAGCGAGCGCGGCAAGAAGCCACGCCCTGTCGCCGTCATTCCCGCGCAGGCGGGAATCTAGACGCTAGGCCGTCACCCCTAGATTCCCGCCTGCGCGGGAATGACGGCAAGCGGGTAGCACCGACAACTGGTTGTCGGTGTCGCGCAGTGACAAGCGGGCAATGGAACACCGGTCCTGAACCCTCTTGCGGCTGCGCCGCCCAGATAAGCCAGTTGTCTGGGCTACCGATCCTTTTCGTAGCTTCGTAGGTCAGGCCTTGGCCTGACATCATTGTGGTCACCTTTCGCGAATGTGACCGCAAGCGGTTTGCTCACACATTTTCGTCAGGCTGAAGCCTGACCTACGGCTGTTTCAGAATCTTGCCAGCGTGCCCAATCAAATCGTGTCGATGTTTGGGTAGATTCGCTTGCCCGGCTGCGGACGCCCCCGTAGAACAAAAGGAAACAGGCCAGCCCGATTCTTATCTTTGTTGGGGAGCATGGCGGACGATGAAACGCTTTCTTTTGGCCATTGGTGGTTGCGTTCTGGCCGTGGCCGCGGCGCAATGGGCCGCACGTGCCGCCGAGCCGGCGGCCGATGACTTACAGGCCCAGATCGAGAAGACCGTCGCGCGATATACCAAGGCTTATGAAGCCCGGGACGCCAAGGCGCTTGCCCTGCTGTTCACGCCCCAGGCCGAATACGTTGATGCCGACGGGACGGTCTTTCATGGTCGCGATGCGATCGAGGCCGAATACGTAGCGGCCTTCGCGCTGGACCGGCAAGGGGCCGTGAAGATCGAGTTGACCTCCATTCGTCCGGTAGCCGACGGGGTCGTCGTCGAGGAAGGGGTGTCGACCTTCACGGCCCCCGACGGTGCCAGCAGCCAGACCCGCTATACCGCCACTCACGTCCGCCAATCGGACGGCGCTTGGCTGTTGGCCAGTGTGCGCGACCTGGAACCCGATCGGGTCAGCCCGCACGACCGGCTGCAAGCCCTCGGTTGGCTGGTCGGCGCGTGGCGCGAAGAAGTGCGCGGCAGTGTGATCGACACTCGTTGGAGTTGGTCCGAGGATGGTAACTACCTGCTCAGCAGCTTCTCGCTCAAGCGCGCCGAGCGGCGCGGGCTGCAAGGCTCGCATCGCATTGGCTGGGACGCCGAACGCAAGCAGTTCCGCTCGTGGGTCTTTGACGCCAGCGGTTGCGCGGCCGAAGGTTGGTGGCGCGAAAGCGCGGACGGCGCGTGGTCGGTCGACCTGAGTGGCGTCGACCTGGCAGGGACGCGCGTCTTGTCGACGCTCACCTACTCGCCCGATGGGAAGGACGCCTTAGTCGTACGCACCGAGGGGGCGTTGCGCGGTGGCGAGAGCGTGCCCGATGAAATGCATCGCGTCGTGCGTCAACCGCCCCAGCCGGAAAGCGCCAAGTAACCAGCAAACCAGTCGTCGCCGGTGACTCGTTTCAATACTTGATCTCGCCGTTGCCAAAGGAAATGCCATGCAGACGAAGTTCGTTCGAGGAAGCTTGATCGCCGCATTGGGGCTGGCGATCGCTTGTCCCTTGGTCTTTGCTCGTGGCGGCGGCGGCCGAGGGGGCGGAGGGGGCGGCATGCGCGGCGGCATGGGAGGTGGTGGCATGGGTGGTGGAGGGATGCGCGGCGGCATGGGAGGCGGCGGCTTCTCGGGGGGTGGTGGCTACCGGGGTGGTGGTAACTTCAATGGTGGTGGTTTTGGCGGCGGCAACTTCTCGGGTGGTGGCGGTTTTTCGAGCGGCGGCGCGGGCCGCGGTTACCAAGGGGGCGGAGGTCTGTCGGGGCAGGGGATGCGCTCGCAGAACAACACCCGGCTGCCAAGCTTTGAGAACAGCGGCGGGGCGGGGCGCTCGAACCTGGTTCACAACGCCGGTGATCGCGGAGCGTTTGATATGGGCTCGCGCGGGCAGATTCCCACGGGTGGCGCGATCACTCGCGATTTCAATGCCGGCAATCGCGGCCAAGGTGGCGCGGGCGGCCGAGGAGAATTCGGCAATCGCGGTGAATTTGGCGCAGGTGGCGCTGGCACGCGCGACGTGTCGCGCGTAGGACAGGGGGGCGCTGGCGAACGAATCAATCAAGGTGGCGGCAGCTTGCCCGGTCTGGGTGGCGGCTCGCGCGTCGGGGCGGGCGGCGCGGGGGAACGTGCGGGGGCCGGGCACCTGAACCAAGGGGGCGCGGGCAATCGCATGGCCGGCGATCGCGCTGGCCCCGGCGCGGCCGGTGGTGGCGAGCGCTGGAACGCCAGCAACAAGGCCAGTGTCGCCGATCGGCATCAAGACCTGGCCAACAAGTTTGACAGCCTGCAAAACAGCGGCTGGCATCACAATGAATGGACCGGCCCGAACGGCGGCGAAATCAATCACATTGGCTTCTGGGGACCAAATGGCTACTGGGGGCACACCGGCATTCACGGTCCCAACGGCGGCTACTGGGGACACACCGGCGCGATCGGGGCCGGCGGCGCTTATGGACGGGCCGGTTATTGGGGACCGGCCGGACATTGGTCGCGCAATTGGGGTTGGTACAACGGCTATGGCCCGTGCTGGGGGAGCGGCCGCTGGAACTATCTGTGGAATCAATACCCGGTGGCGATGGCCTTTGGCGCCACGATGTGGGGGCTGAACGCCGTGAACTACGCGTTCGGCGTCGGCGACTATTACAACCCGTACTATGGCGGTGCCGCGTCGGTGACGGCGTACGACTCGCCAGTGATCGGCGACCAGTCGAACCAGCCGCCGGCCGACGACACCGCCGCCGATCCGGTGACGCAGGGCTTTGACGCCGCGCGCCAGGCTTTCAACAGCGGGCAATATGCCCAAGCGCTGCAGATGACGAACGACGTCTTGAAGCAAGCGCCGCGCGACGCGGCGGTGAACGAGTTCCGCGCGCTCTGCCTGTTCGCCGTGGGGCAATACCGCGAAGCGGCCGCCACTTTGCACGCGGTGTTGGCCGGCGGGCCGGGCTGGGACTGGACGACCATGATCTCGCTCTACGGCAACCAGGACGACTACACCAAGCAGTTGCGTGCGCTCGAGACCTACGTGAAGTCGAACCCCAAGCAAGCCGACGGGCATTTCTTGCTGGCTTATCAGTACGTGACCATCGACCAGCAGGCCGCCGCGGTCGAACAGTTGAAGCTGGTCACACAGATCGAGCCCAAGGACAAGCTGTCCTCGCAGTTGCTGCAGATGTACGGATCGCAGCCCGACCAGGCCGTGGCGGCAAATGGCACGCCCGTCCCCGCGGCGTCTGCTCCTGGGGCGCCGGCCCCTGCGTCGTCAGCTTCAGGTGGCGCGGCGTCAAACTACGACCAGCCGGCCTATCCGCTCGACAAGCTGCAAGGCAATTGGCTGTCGAACACCAAGGACGGCAAGTTCAAGATGAACCTGGGGAGCGATGACAAGTTCACTTGGCAGTTCACCCGCGACGGGCAGGCGCAAGAAATGGCCGGCGCGTACATCGTGCGCGGCAACAACCTGGTGATGCAACCTGACTCGGGCGGCACAATGATCAGCGACATCACGTTGAACCCGGACGGGTCGCTGGCCTTTGCCCCGATCAACGACACGACGCGGTTGACGTTCACGCGGTAGGAGTGGCGTGCGGAAGTTGAATTATGTGGGTAGCCCAGACAACTCGCTTGTCTGGGCGGCGCAGCCGCAAGAGGGTTCAGGACCGGTGTTCCATTGCCCTCTGATCGCTGCGCGACACCGACAATAAGTTGTCGGTGCTACCCGAGTTTCCGAAACCAAGCCGGTGGCTTTGCCACCCGGAACGGCGGCGGAGCCGCCGGCTTGGGGTGAGACACGATACCGCAAAACTCTGGTCAGCGGCGCGGCTAGCTGTCATATTGGACTGGTCCGCCTGCTGATCTTTCCTGCCGAACGACGCACTTGCGCTCGAACCTCCGCGAGCAACTGCATCGACGCTCCTGCCCCGTTTCTCCCGCCGCGAGTCAACCCAATGACGCTCAAGACTTGTTCGTTGGTCGTAGCTCTATTGTTGTTGATGCCTTTGATGGCCCGCGCCGCCGACTGGCCGCAATTTCGCGGGCCCAGCGGCGAAGGGCACGTGGCCGACCGGGGCTATCCGCTCACCTGGAGCGAGACCGAACACGTCACTTGGAAAGCCCCGGTGCCGGGCTTGGGTTGGTCGTCGCCGGTGATCGTCGGGCCGCAGATCTGGCTGACCACGGCGCTGGTCGAAAAGCTGCCGACGCCGGTTGAACCTGCCAAACCGAAGGCCGACGCGGCCGCTGTTGCCACTGCCCCAGCGGCCGCCGGCGTTCCGGCTACCGACGGCGCGACTCCGCCCAAGGCGACCGAACCGCCGGCCAAGAAGCCGCCCGCGCTGGTCAACGTGACCTTGCGCGCCGTCTGCTTGGATCGTGCCACCGGCAAGGTGGTGCATGACGTCGAGCTGTTCCGCAAGGATCACGTGGCGGGCATTCACGGCAAGAACAGCCACGCCTCGCCGACCGCAATCTTCGCAGACGGTCGCGTGTATGTCCACTTCGGCGCCCATGGCACCGCGTGCCTGACGACCGATGGCAAAATCGTCTGGCGGACCGAAGAGTTGAAGTACGAACATCGTCACGGGCCGGGTGGCTCGCCGGTGCTGTTTGGCGATCTGCTGCTAGTGAGTTGCGACGGGACCGATGTGCAATACCTGGCGGCGCTCGACAAGCGGACCGGGGCGGTGCGTTGGAAGAGTTCGCGCGACGGCAAGATGGCGTACTCGACCCCGTTGTTGGTTCCGGTCGATGGTCGGCCGCAACTGATCAGCACCGGCGGCAACTCGGTGACGGCCTATGATCCGGCGAGCGGCGACGAGATTTGGCAAGTCAAGTACGACGGCTACTCGCTGGTGCCGCGGCCGGTCGTGGGGCACGGGCTGGCGTTCATTTGCACCGGCTACGATCGGCCGTCGCTGCTGGCGGTGCGGCTGGGCGGTCGCGGCGACATCACCGAGTCGCACGTAGCCTGGAAACTCGACAAGGCCGTGCCGCACAATCCCTCGCCGCTGCTGCTGGGCGAGCAGCTGTACCTGATCAGCGACAAGGGGATTCTGACGTGCCTGCGCGCCGCGAGCGGCGAAGAGGTTTGGCATCAGCGCGTGGGGGGCAACTTCTCGGCCTCGCCCAGTGACGCCGACGGGCGGATTTACCTGACCGACGAAGAGGGGAAGACGACGGTCATCGCGCCGGGCGAAGAGTACAAGGAGCTGGCGGTCAACCAGGTCGACGGCCGCACCCTGGCATCACTGGCCTTCGCCGACCGAGCGATCTACCTCAGGACCGATACGCATTTGTATCGGATCGAAGAGCGGTAGGAGTAAGGGTGCTCGAACACTTGCGCAGGGTTGAAACAAGTGGACAGTGTCGTCTTTGCCCTCGGAGCGTGCGCGTTACTCATCGTGGTCGGCACGATCTGGATTCGCGTACGCACCCGGCGGACAGCGCTTTCCAGGTCTGGTGAGAACTTCGATACGTTCCGAGCGGCGTTCGCCCCTCACGAACCCCCGCAGGAAGTGCTACTAGCAGTTTACGCAGAGCTTCAAAGGTGGTGCGCCGATGCCGCGGCCACGTTCCCGATCCGCGCCGACGATGACATTGGCCGCATCTACGGAATGGTCGACGAAGACTTGGATGAAACGATCCAAAAAGTCATCGCGGATTGTGGCCGCCAGTTCCCGCCCGACGAGCAGCTTGTCCAGGTGCGGCCAGTCGTTACCGTACGGGACTTGGTCGGTTTAGTAGCTAACTGTCCCTCGATCTCCGCACTGCTTCCTGGCCGCGCTGATTTGGGCACGCAGAAGAAGGACGCGAGACGCGGCTAGTTCTCGCGGGTCTTTTTCCGCGGTGGGGCGTAGCCCTTGGGAGGCAGCAGCGTGACGTTCACTTGCTCGCCCGGCAGGGGCAATTGGTAGCGTTCGAGCCAGTGATCGTCAGTCTCGCGCAATCGGGCCAACAATCGCTCGCTCATCTCGCGGCGCAACTGCGCATAGCTGGGATCGTCGGCCAGATTGTTGACCTCGTCCGGATCGCGCTCGCTCAGGCCAGGATCGGCTTCACCAGCTCGCCGGCGACACCGGTCAGGCGCATGTCGAGCCCTTGCGAGCGGAACGTCAGCCGCTTGTGATCGAAACCGAGCAAGTGCAGCAGCGTTGCGTTCAGGTCGTTGACGTGTACCGGGTGCGTGGCCACGTTGAAACCCAGCTCGTCAGTCTCGCCATGCACGTAGCCGCGCTTCGCGCCGCCGCCGGCCAGCCAGAACGAGAACGAACGATTGTGGTGGTCGCGGCCGTCGTTGCCACCTTGGACCATCGGCGTGCGGCCAAACTCACCCCCCCACACAACCAGCGTATCATCCAGCAGCCCGCGTTGTTTCAAGTCCTTGACCAGTGCCGCGCTGGCCTGGTCGGTATCGTCGCAGTTCTTCTTGATGGCCTTGGTCAGATTGGCGTGCTGGTCCCATGCCTCGTGGAACAGTTGCACGAAGCGGACGCCGCGTTCGATCAAGCGCCGCGCCAGCAGGCAGTTGCGGGCGTAGTTCGCCTCGTTCGGATCCTTGATGCCGTACATGGCAAGCGTTTCGGGGGACTCGCTGCTCAGATTCGCCAACTCCGGCGCGCTCGATTGCAGTCGATAGGCCATTTCGTAGCTTTGAATTCGCGCCGCCGTATCGGGATCGCCCGAGGCGGCCAGGCCGATTTCGTTCAAATGCCTGAGGGTTTCCAGCGACTCGCGCTGTGTCTCATCATCGATGCCGTGCGGGTTCGACAGGTACAGAATCGGGTCGCCGCTCGAACGCAATGGCACGCCGCCATAGGTCGCGGGCAGAAAGCCCGAGCCGTAGTTGCTGGCCCCGCCGCTGGTCCCCTTGGCGCTGGTCAACACGACGTAGCCTGGCAGATCGTCCCCCTCGCTTCCCAGCCCATACAACGTCCATGCGCCAAAGCTAGGGCGGCCGAAGTTCTGGGAACCGGTGTTCATCATGATCTGCGCTGGAGCGTGATTGACCGCGTCGGTCTGCATGGTCCGGATCAGGCAAATGTCGTCGACGATTCCCGCCGTGTGAGGCAGCAGTTCGCTGATCTCCATGCCGCATTGGCCATGCTTGACGAACTTGTACTTGGGACCAAGCAGGGCCGAGTTGGGCTTGATGAACGCGGCGCGATAATTCTTCAGCAACTCCGCCGGCGGCAACTGCCCGCTCCGTTTGGCCAACTCGGGCTTGTAGTCGAACAGCTCGAGGTGGCTCGGCGCGCCGGCTTGGAACAGATAGATCACTCGCTTGGCCTTGGGGGCAAAGTGCGGCCGACGCGGCGCCAGGGGGTTCGTTGACGTGGCTGCCCAAGCGTCGCGACCCAGCAGTGACGATAGAGCAATCCCTGCTAGCCCCAGGCCGCAGTCTTGTAAGAACCAGCGGCGCGACGCCAGGCGAGCCTGTTCACGTTGAATGTCGGCGAGCAGATTCATGACTTAGTTCTTGTTCAGGGTTTCATCCAGATTCAACAGCACGCGGGCCACGATGGTCCAGGCGGCCGCGTCTTGCGGCGTGGCGCCGGTGGGAAGCTTGGGCAGCTTGGCCGGGTCGCCGGTGGCAATCTCGCGCATCGACAACCACCCTTCGGCCAGTTGCCGACGGCGCGAAGCGAGCAGCTTGAGCACCTCGTCGCGCTCGGCCGGTTGTACCGGTCGGCCGGTACACAAGCGATAGGCGTAATCGATTCGCTCGGGGTCGGACTTCCCCCCTTCGCGCAATACGCGCAGAGCCATCGCCTGGGCTGCTTCGACAAACACCGGCTCGTTCAACGATGTCAGCGCCGCCAACGGCGAGTTCGAGCGCGCCCGGCGCGGACACGTGAAGTCACCGTTCGGCGCATCGAAACTGCTCAACAACGGGTCCGGCATCGAACGCTTGCGAAACACGTACAGGCTGCGGCAGTAACGATCGGGCCCCTCGGCCACCTGCCAGTAAGTCGGCTTGAAGTAGTTGTATTCCAGCACGTTTTGCGGCACCGGCGGGAACAGGCTCGGCCCGCCGAACTTGCTGGACAACAATCCTGAAGTGCCAATCGCGATGTCGCGCACCACTTCCGCGTCGGCGCGAAACCGCGGCCCGCGCGAGACCAGGCGATTGCGAGAATCCTTTTCGAGCAACTCGGGCGTGACGCGCGACGATTGCTGATAAGCCGCCGAGTTGACGATCTGGCGAATGACGTGCTTCTGGCTCCAGCGGTGTTGCATAAAGTCGACCGCCAGCCAGTCGAGCAACTCGGGATGGGTCGGCTCGCTGCCACGTGTGCCAAAGTCCTCGGCCGTTTCTTGCAGGCCCAGGCCGAATATTGCTTGCCAAATTCGGTTCACCGCCACGCGCGCGGTCAACGGCGAGCGACGATCGGCCAGCCAGCGGGCGAACGTCAGCCGATCCTGAGGGGCGTCGGTCGGCAGCGGATGGAACGCGGCAATCACGCCCGGCTGGACCTTGGCCTTGGGCCTGTCCCAGCCGCCGCGATCGAGCAGGAACGTGTCGCGTGCATCGTCGCCGCTCCGCTCGGCCAGATGGAGGACCGATGTCATCGCCTCGGGATACTTTTTCCAGAGCGAGTCGATTTCGTCGTTGATGGTTTTGTACGCCGGCACCGTCGCGCGCCAGGCGGCAAACAACGCCGAGTTCTGCGCGGCGGTGCGGCGCTCGGCGGGTGTTTGTAGCGCCAACACGGCGGCGTAGGGTGTGCCGTTCACCTTGGGGTCGGGGGCCGTGGTCAACGAGACGCGGAAGCGGCCAATCTGCGTGTTCTTGGGGCCGTTGTCGTCGCCGCCGTGATTGGTGACCAGCGCGACCTTGAGCCGTGTCCCCTCGGGCAGTGTGACGGGCGATTCGAATTGGGCGACCGCGACCGACTCGCTGTTGCGGCGGCCGGGACCACGGTCGGCGCGCCAGGCGGTCTGTTCGTCGCCGTCGGCCAGGAACTTGGCGGGACCGCGGGTTCGCTTGTGGTCTTTATCGCGCGAAGCGTTCTCCCACTCGGGCTCCATTTTGCCTTCCGGCTCGGCGAAGTCAGCCGTGACGTTTTTCAGCTTCAGGCGTTCCCATTTGTCGGTGCCGTGTTGCTTGGCCTCGACCACCAGTTCGGTCAATGCCCAGGTTCCCTTGAAGCTGCGTCCCGGCCCGCCGAACGGCAAGTCGCCATACTTCAAGATTTCCACGCGAATGCCCGTCACGCCGGTGACCTTGGGCTCGGCGAACATATGCACGTCGCCATGAATCGTCCGGTGCCCCAGCACGGTGATCGACTTGTCGGCCAGCATGGTCGGATGGTTCAACTCGGACGATGAATGCAGATCGTCCGCTTCGACGAAGATCCAGGGAACGGCACTCTGAGCTTTAGCCTCGACGGCCAGCCAGGCATTGAAGCGCTCGCGCCAGTCGTGATGTTCTTCCTTGAGCCGGGCTTCGAGCAGGAATATCCTGGCCAGCAGGTCGTCGATCTCGCGTTGCTGCGCTTCGTTGTAAATCCACGACTGGGCTTCGTAGGTGTTGTTCAGAAACGCGAACGTCTGGTAGTACTCGGCGTGAGAGATCGGGTCGAACTTGTGTGAGTGGCACTGGGCGCACTTGAGCGACATGCCCAGAATGCCGGTGCCGATGACGTCGAGCCGATCGAACATCCCTTCCATGCGGAACTGCTCGGGCACAATCGCCCCTTCCTCGTTCACCATCCCGTTGCGCAAAAAGCCGGTGGCGATCAACTGCTCGGGCGTCCGATGGGGCAGCAAGTCACCGGCCACTTGCTCGACGAGGAACTGGTTGTAGGGCATGTCGGCGTTCAGCGCGTTGATCACCCAATCGCGCCAAATCCATTGCTCGCGCGGCAAGTCCTTCTCGTAGCCGTTGCTGTCGGCAAAGCGGGCCACGTCAAGCCACAGCCGCGCCCACTTCTCGCCAAAGCGGCGGTCGTTCATCAATTGCTCGGCCAGTGCGCTCGCCGCGGCCGGCGTCCCCTGGCTGGTGGCCTGGGCCACGAACTTGTCAACTTCGGCCGGCGCTGGCGGCAAGCCGATCAGGTCCAGGTACAAACGGCGACAGAGCGTCGTCGCCGGTGCTGGCTCCGACATCTTCAGGCCGGCGGCCTTTAATCGACCGCCGATGAACGCATCGACCGGTTGCTTTGATCCTTTGGGGAGGGGCGCTTTGACCGGCGCGACGAACGCCCAGTGCTGACCATAGGGCGCTCCGTCGGCGATCCAACGGCGCAGCAACCCGACATCGGCGGCCTTGACCGGGTGGTTCTGCTTGCGCGGCGGCATCACTTCGTCGGCGTCTGGCGACGTGATGCGGGCCAGCAACTCGCTCCGCTCGGGATGCCCCGGCACAATGGCGGGCTTCTCGGAATCGCCCCCTTGCAGAGCGAGCTCGCGGACATCGAGTCGCAGGCCCCCCTCGCGTGAACCCTCGTCGCGGCCGTGGCAATGGAAGCAGTGCTCGGCCAAGAGCGGCTGCACATCGCGGCTGTAATCGACGGGACGCGGCTCGGCAGCGGCGCGAGGCGCCAGCGCACTCAGTGCCGACAAAATGATCGCAATATGAAGGACAGATTTCATAGCACGCTGAGACCGACGCGGGGCAAGGCCGGCCGGCAAGGGGCGAGAGGCGATACGCGGGGCGGGCTAATCAGTCTATTGTGAAAACGCCCGGCCGGCACTTCAATACAAAAAGCCCGTCGACAGCACAAAACCCGAGCTTTCCTGGCGGAATCGCGCGCCACGATGGTCGATTTCGCCCGCTCTCGCCCTTGAGAATGCGCTGAGAGGCACACGCACCCCGGCCAGGATCATTCGCCGATGATCTCGTAGCCACCGGCCGCCGAGCCGCCAAACGTGACCCTTTCGGGCCGAATCTCAGTCACTCGCTCGACATTCAGCCCGCCGGTCGTAAAGACCAAGGGGCGCGCCTTGAACGGCGTGGCGAAATCAATTCGCTCGCCGGGCGAGGCATAGCCGCGCAGCACGCGCTCGTGGTTTCGATTGGCGCGCGTGTCATAGGCGAACAACCCCAACAGCCGCACGTTGTCCCCTTGAGCCGTCACGCGCACCAGGTGCAGGCCGTAGGGCAAGCCGCGAATGCCGCGACGGTTTTCGCCAAATACTTTTTCGCCGTTGGCCATGACAAACGGCTGATTGGTCGCCAGCTTCAAAGCGTCGGCTTCGTCAACCGTGATCAGCAGTTCGCCCCCCGCTGGGTCGTCGGCAAAGGCCACTGATAAGTCCGTGGCAGGGGCAATGATCTCTATTGATTCACCGGGCTTCAGCATGCGTTGCTGGTTGCCGAAGGGGGCGCCCCAACTCGATGTGAACGGTTCGGCTGCTTTACTCGCGCTGGCGCCGCTCGCTTGCGGTTGCAACGCGGACTGGCCGCTCCACAGCGGATTTTCCACGCCATACCAGCGTCGATTGAGTGCGGTCTTCATATCGACCGCCACCAGCTCAACACCATCGCCAGTCACTTCGACAATGTGTCGGTCTCCGAGCGTCAAACGCCCCAGCGCCACGGTCGAGTTGCGCGTGTCGCGGCGCGGAGAGGGCCGGCGCTGATTGGGCATGGTGGCGCCATCCACCACGATCGTCACCAATTCGCTCTTTGTCTTGGCCCACAGATTGACCACGGTATCGTCGAGGATCACCGCGGTCTTGCCGCGCAGGCGCGAGTGCCCCGCGTCGTAGGTCGTCATCTCGGCTTCCCAGCTGATCGATTGCGGGCTGATCCGTTCGGGGAGTTGAAGTTGGGCCAGGCCCGAGCGAATTGGTCCCGGCGCGTCGAACACTTGTTCCAATTGCTTGGCCCACAAGTAGTGCCCGGCCGCCTGCGGGTGGCCGTCTTTGGGACAGAGGGCATAGCTGTTGCAATGCCGCGTGGTCAGACTGAGCGTGCGACCTAGATCAACCAGGGGAATCTGGTAACGCAGGGCCAACTCGTCGAGATGGGGTGGGTTGGGAGAATACGCCTCGCGGTTCTGCCACATGCAGAAGACGAACTCCGTCTCGGGGTAATGCCGCTGGAACCAGCGAATCGCTCCCTCGAAGACCGCCACCTCGTCCGGGCCGTCGATGTGCTCGTTGGCCCCGCTGCCAAAGACGACCAGGTCGGGGCGCGCGCCTTCCGCACGAGCAAACACCGTGGGATACAGCTCGCGCCAGGACTTTCCTTCGCGGTGGCCATTGGCCGCTGGGTTTGGCCGAACGCGGAGTTCGGCATACTCGGCTAGTCCCGAGTGGGACTCTCCGACCGAGGAACCGTCACAGGCCATCGTGTTTAGCAACAGTTTGTCGATCGGATAATCGAACTTCTGCATCAGCAGTTGACGCAGCCGGCCGCCATACATGAAGTGATGCTGCCACCAGCCGATGTAGTCGTTCCACTCGGGGCGTCCAATCTTCTCGCCGTCGAAGTCGCTGCCGGTCAGCGCTTGCTTGAATGTTGACGACTGAGGATCCTCGTCATAGAGGACCAGCCGCGGGTTGGCGCTGCCGCGATCGATGCTGCTTCCCATGACGATGATGTGCAACGGTTCGCCGCGCCACAGCTTTTGCATGGTGCGCGGAATGCTTCGGTACAGCTCGGGCGTCGCCCGCGCGTCGGCAAGATTGCCTTGCGCCTTCGGGCCACGGCACAGCGTGGGGCTGTAGAACCAGACATCGTCGGTTGAGGTATTGGTGAACTCGATGAGCAAGCCGATGGTGTTGGGCTCGTCATTCGACGCGTCGGCGCTTTCGGTGAACTTGCCGACGATTGTGGCCCTTTCGACTTTGACGACGACATCGCCGGCGGCGTTGGCGCCGGAGGTGTAGCTGGGCCCGCGCACCAACTCGCCGCGCGAATGCTTGGGAAACACCCGGGCGTCGGGCGGATTGCTGAAGGTGCCCGGCTGGTTGTCGAGCCGCAGACAATGCACAGCCGCTTGCAAAGCACCGGGGCGCGACTGTCGGCCAAAGACTTGCAAGCTGACCTGGTCGCCGTGGTCGAGGCCGACCTCGCACAGCAGCATGAACTGCGAGAATCGTTTGCCAGGCCGCAACTTGACCACGCCATCGGTCGGGCGCGGCGGGCGCAGTTGGGGAGCGCGCGTCGAACGCCAGACTTCCACGTCGCCATAAGCGTCGGTGTTCCAGCAGGGGACCGACCCGCTGCGATACGTGCCCGGCGTCCCGGTGCGCGAGCTGTCGAACGCATGGAACGAGAACTGGCTGTTCAGCAACAGGTTCTCAGCGGCGCAGGTTGTACCGTTCCATGCGGCCAGCACGATTGTCAGGATCAAACCGCCAAGCCGGAGTATTGCCATTTGTCGAGCCAAGTTGTTGCGCCTTCTACGTGCCGCTGGTCAGCTTAACTTTGCGAGCCTGGCCCGCTACTCTACCTTCAGTTTGCGGCGGAAGATGGTGTTGCCGTTGGTGACGTAAAGGTATTCGTGTCCCGCGCCGGCCAGGACACAACTCGTCAACGGCTGCGACTCGATCGGCTTGGGCAGCACGCCACACTGGCGACCGGTCGGGTCGAACACCTGCACGCCGGCCGCCGACGTGACGTAGTAGCGCCCTGACTTGTCAACGGCCATTCCGTCGCCGCGCGACGCGGCCTGGTACGGGGGCGGCTCGTTGAACTTGAACTCGCCCTTGGGATCGATCAGCAGGCGCATGGTCATCGAGGGCATTTGCGCGTCGAGCACGCCGCCGGCATTCACGCGGAAGGTCCAGACGTTTTCGCCCCCCGAGTCCGAGACGGCCAACGTCCCGCCGTCACCCGACAGAGCGATGCCATTGGGACGGGTAATTCCCGACGCCGCTACGGCCACCTCGCCGGTACGAGTGTCGATGCGCGTGACGCGACTGTGCTTGGTCTCGGTGATCAATACGAAACCATCGGCGGTGACGGCCAAATCGTTCGGCGCGACATTTTCGGCCAATACCTTGACCGCACCGCTTTTGGGATCGATCGAGATCACGCGGCTCTTCGCTCCCTGACAGCCATACAGCAAGCCATCGGGTCCGAACTCCAACCCGCTGACCGCTTCCTTGACCAGCTCGATCCGCGAACCCTTAGCCACGTTCAACTTGTAAACGGCCGGGGCCTTCATGTCGGAGAAGTAGAAGTTCCCCTCGGTGTCGGTACACGGTGCGTCGGCAAAGCCCAGGTTCTCGGCCACCGGCCGCCACTCTTCGCCAGGGATCAGCAGCTTCAACAGCGTCATGTCGCCGCGCAGGTCACCCTTGGTATCAATCTCGGGCGCGTATCGCTCCTTGCGCCACAGCCATTTCAGCGCTTCGGGAAACAACGCGCCGCCGTGATCGGAGTTGTGCGCGTACCCCTCGGCCCAATCAAAGCGAACGTCATAGCCCATGTAGCTCAGCGCGGAGTTCATCAATTGATTCGACCAGGGCCAGCTACCGAACTGGTTGTCGACGTCGCCGCTGGTATCGGCCAGGTAAACTCGCAACGGCTTGGGTTCGGTCTTGCGCACCAACGATGGGTAGACATTGCCGCCGCGCAGATTCGTGAAGCTGCCGACGGTCGACAGCACCTTGCGGAACGAATCGGGATGTTCCCAAGCCACGGTAAACGCGCAGATGCCCCCTGAGCTCGCGCCGCCGATGGCGCGCAACTCGGGATTCTTGGTCACGTTGTAGCGCTTTTCGACCTCGGGCAGAATCTCTTCGAGCAGGAACCGGGCGTAGCGGTCCCCCAGGTTGTCGTACTCGTAACTGCGGTTCGACGAGCGCCACGGGCTGTTTGGCTTCGCTTTCGAGACCTCGTGCCCGGGGTTAATAAACACGGCGATGGTCGGCGGCATGTTGCCGCGCGCAATCAAATTGTCAAACACCACCGGCACGCGCCAGCGACCCTTGACGTCCAGGTAGCTGTGGCCGTCCTGGAACACCATCAGCGCGGCGGGTGTTTCCTTGTTGTATTGGGCCGGGACGTAGACGGCCCAGTCGCGCGTCGTGCCAGGGAAAATCTTCGATTCCCAGGTCGCCATCTTCTCGACCGTGCCGTGGGGCACGTCGTCGCGCGGCACCGCGTCGGGGTGTGGCTGCCAGTTGGTAGCAGCTTTGTTCGCGTCGGGATTCGCTGCAACTGGCGCAGGCATCTCCTGGGTTCCCCACAACCAGCGGAGCGCGTCGGGCAACGCTTCGCCGCCAAACTGGCCGCTGTGCCCGCCATCGGTCATCACCAGTTGATGCTGGTAACCAGCGAAGCGCAAGGCCGCGGCCAGATCCTGATTGGCCAGCGGCCAGTTGCCGAACAGATTGTTCAAGTCGTCTTTGCCTTCTTGCAGGTAAACCTTGATCGGCTTGGGCGAGGCTTTGGTCCTGCGCACCAGGCCCGGGTAAGCCCAACCGCCACGGATGTTGGTGAAGCTGCCGATGTGGCTGAGCACCTTGCCGAATTGCTCGGGCTTTTCCCAGGCCACGGTAAACGCGCAGATGCCGCCCGACGAAATGCCGCACACGGCTCGCTGCTTGGGATCGGTCGAGGCGTTTAAGTCCTTGAGCGCCACGGGCAGGAACTCATCGATCAAGAACCGGGCGTAGCGGTCCCCCATCGAGTCGTACTCAAACGAGCGATTGCTCCGGTCCTTGGCGCCGGGCTGCGTGGCGGGAATGTTGCCGGGGCTCACGAACACGGCAATCGTAACTGGCATGGCCCCTTGATGAATCAGATTGTCGAACACGACCGGCACTCGAAACGCGCCGTCCGCCTTGGCGTAGCCGTTGCCGTCCATGAACACCATCAGGCTGGCCGGCTTTTCGGGCGAATACTGAGCCGGGACATAAACGCTGTAGTCCCGCCGCGTGCCGGGGAAAATCTTGCTGTCTTCAAAGACTCCCTTGGTGATCTTGCCTTGCGGCACGCCGGGCTGGGCTTGCCGGTCGGGATGCACCGGCTTCGGCGCGTCGGCCGCGCGAAGTGTTAACGTGGCGCAAAGCAAGGCAAGGGCGGCGACGCTGAGACGAATCATGGTAGGCAAGCCAATCCAAAGAAGGTGGGGCGGGGCGAGCAGGTATTACTGCTGCGAGCTTGGATGATCGTCCAGCCCGACCCAATTGGCAAGCGCGGCAAGCAGAAATATGCCCGCGAAGTGGCGCGTCGACACCTGGTGCGATCATCAGGCCGAGGAGCGGTTTCAACTCGGCGAGTGTCGTTCCGAGCGGTCGATTCCGCCTGGGATATGGGGGAGAGTCCTGTCGTTGTCGTTGGTTGCAATCTGGCAAAAAGATTATCAAGCCGTCGAGAGGAAAGTCGGCGCGACCGGGTTGCAAGCGCGTTGCGTAAGCCCGAGTAATAGGCAAAATGCCTCAATGTGCCTGCCCATCATCCACGCCACCAGGGTGAACGCACCATGAATCGACGCACGCTGCTCAAGTTCGGAGTTGTCTCGACCCTGGGGAGTCCGTTGTTGGCGGCGTTGCAGCGGGCCCGGCTCGACGATGCCGTCGATGTGTTGAATCGCGCGACGGCCTCGGGGCAAGTGGCGGCAGCGGCGCTTCACGTTTCACGGCGAAACGAGTCGTTCACGCGCGCGTTTGGCAAAGCCGCGGGCGAGCGCGCCATGTTCTTGCTGGGTTCGATTTCCAAGCCGATCGCGATGACGTCGCTGATGACATTCTTTGATCGAGACGAGTTCAAGCTGGCGGATCCGCTGAAAAAGTTCATCCCGGAGTTCAGGGGCGATGGGCGTGAGACGGTGACGATGCAACACTTGTTGACGCACGTGTCGGGGTTGCCCGATCAATTGCGCGATAATGACGCGCTGCGCCGGCGGCACGCACCGCTGGGCGAGTTCGTGGCCCAGGCCATTCGCACGCCGCTCGAATTCACGCCAGGGTCGCGCTACCAATACTCCAGCATGGGCATCCTGCTGGCGGCGCGCGTGGCCGAGTTGCTGAGCGGGACCGATATTCTGAGTCTGGTCGATCGAACCGTGTTCCAGCCGCTCGGGATGCAACACTCGGCGCAAGGGCTCGGTCGCTTCGCGTTGGAACAGTTGGTGCCTGTGCAGACCGAGTTTGCCGCCCCCGAGGCCGGCGCTGGTGATCCCGGCGCCAAGGACTGGGATTGGAACAGCGCGTACTGGCGCAAACTTGGCGCCCCCTGGGGGGGAACTCATTGCTCGGCAGGGGACGTCGCCAGATTTCTGACGGAGTTTCTCTTGCAGCAAGGCAAGGTCGTGCGTCCCGAGACGGCGCGGCTGATGACCATGAATCACAACCCACCGGGCCAGACGGCGCGCGGGTTGGGATTTGTGGTCGGCGCGGCGGCCGGCAGCCCGGGCTGTTCGGAGCGGACGTTTGGCCATACGGGCTCGACGGGCACGTTGGCGTGGGCCGATCCGACGAGCCAGACGATTTGCGTCGTGCTAACCTCGTTGCCTGGCCGGGCCGTTAAGCCGCACCCGAGGGAACTTGCCGCGGCCCAAGTAGCGCTGGCGGCGAAGTGACAGGTTGTCTGATGTCCGTTGTCAGTTGCGGCCCCCGCTAACTTGCCACGAGTGCACTTTCCAACGACAATCGCAGGCAGTCTGTGTTCGCTGCCGAGTTTTTTTGCAGGAGAGTTGTCATGCGCGCTACGGCCTGGGCCTTGATCGCGGTCACCATTGCCGGCGTGGTGCGCGCCGACGAACCTGCGGCGCACGACGTGCTTGTCTACGGCGGCACCAGTGGCGGGATCACGGCCGCGATTCAAGTGGCCAAGCAAGGAAAGTCGGTCGTGATCGTCGAACCGGGCAAACACCTGGGGGGGCTCACTTCCGGCGGACTGGGAGCCACCGACATCGGCAACAAGAAAGCGATCGGCGGGCTGGCGCGAGATTTCTATCGCCGCATCCGCGCCTATTACAACCAGCCGGCGGTCTGGAAGCAGGAAACGTTCAAACAATACGGCGCGCGCAAACGCGGCGGCTTTGACCTGAACGAAGACACGATGTGGACGTTCGAGCCTCGCGTGGCCGAGCGGATTTACCGCGAGATGCTCGAGGAACTGGCCGTGCCGGTGATTCACGGCGAGCGGCTGGACCTGAAATCGGGCGTCACCAAACGCGGCAATCGAATTGTGTCGATCACGATGGAAAGCGGCCGGAAGTTCACCGCCAAGATGTTCATCGACGCCAGCTACGAAGGGGATCTGATGGCCAAGGCCGGCGTCCGCTACCACGTGGGGCGCGAAGCCAACTCGGTGTATGACGAAACGCTGAACGGCGTGCAGTTGGGGCAGAAACATCACCAGTTCAAAGTACAGGTCGATCCGTTCGTCAAACCAGGCGATCCGGCGAGCGGTCTGTTGCCGGGCGTCCAGGCTGGCGGGCCGGGCGAGCATGGCACCGGCGATCACCGGGTCCAGGCCTATAACTTTCGCATGTGCCTGACCGACGCCGAACCTAACCGCGTGCCGTTCCCCCAGCCGGCGGGTTATGACCCCCTGCGCTATGAACTGGCGCTGCGGGCGATCCTGGCCGGGCAATGGGACGGCCTGGGGTCGCCCACGCCGATGCCGAATCGCAAGACCGACACGAACAACAACGGAGCCTTCTCGTCGGACAACATCGGGATGAACTACGACTATCCCGACGGCGACTACGCCACGCGCGAACGGATTTGGCAAGAGCACGAGCAGTATCAGCAAGGTTGGTGCTACTTCTTGGCCAACGATCCGCGCGTGCCGCAGCGCATTCACGACCAGGTCAACCAATGGGGCTTGTCGAAGGACGAATTCGTCGACAACCACCACTGGCCCCACCAGTTATACGTTCGCGAGGCGCGACGCATGATCGGCGCGCTGGTGATGACCGAGCATCACTGCCGCGGTGACCGCACGGTGGACGACTCGGTCGGCCTGGCGGCCTATACAATGGACTCGCACAACGTCCAGCGCAATGTCCGCGATGGCTTCGCCCTGAACGAAGGGGACGTGCAGGTTGGTGGCTTTCCCCCGTACAGCATCAGCTATCGCGCGATCGTCCCCCAGCAAGGCGAGTGCGGCAACCTGTTGGCGCCAGTCTGCTTGTCGGCCTCGCATATTGCCTATGGCTCGATCCGCATGGAGCCGGTTTTTATGGTGCTGGGACAGTCGGCCGCGTCGGCGGCGGTGCAGGCCATCGAATCAAGCTGCGACCTCCAGCAGATTGATTATTCAAAATTGCGCGAGCGGTTGCTGGCCGATCAGCAAATTCTTGATTGGACCGGCCCCAAGCCTTATCGCGGCGTGTCGGCGGCGTCGCTCCCGGGCATGGTGCTCGACGACGACAAGGCGAAATCCGTCGGCACGTGGGCCGAAGGGCGAACCGTGCCAGGCTACGTTGGCAGCGGGTACCTTCACGATGAAAACGCCGACAAGGGGACGAAACGGCTGGTCTTTGCCTTGCCGATCAAGCAATCGGGTCGGTACGAGGTTCGCATCAGCTATACGGCGCTCGCCAACCGGGCCACCAATGTGCCAGTGACCGTAATGGCGGATGATGGCGAACACCGTTACACCGTGAACCAGCGGCAAGCCCCAGAGATCGACGGCCGGTTCCACAAACTCGGCGTGCTGCCGTTTACTGCCGGAGCACCTTACAAGCTAGCGATCGAAACGACGGGCACCGATGGCCACGTGATTGTCGATGCCGTACAGTTGTTGCCGTTGCCGTAGCGCGGGACGAGGATTTGATCGGCGCGTGCTCGACAGCAATGCCGCGTCACAGCAGCGTATACCCGCCGTCGATTACCAGTGCCGCGCCGGTCATGTAGCGCGAGGCGTCGCTCGCCAGATAGACCGCCAGCGGCCCCAGATCCTCGGGCTGGCCAAAATCGCCCAGCGGGATCTCGGCGCGAAAGCCGGCGATCACCTCGGGCTTTTCCTGGGACCAGCGGACGTTCGGCTCGGTCATGAAACCGCCGGGACAGATCGCGTTGACCGTTACACGATGCGGGGCCCAATCGACCGCGGTGGCCCGGGTAAAGTGGATGACTGCCGCCTTGGCGGTCTCGTAGCTGCGTCCGCCGATCCCCTTGTTGGCGATCATCCCCGAGATCGAGGCGATGTTGATCACGCGACCCCCCTGGCCGCGCCGCACCATTTCGCCGCCGATCAGTTTGGTGCAGATGAATACGCTGGTCAGGTTCAGGTCCATCAACTCGAGCCAGGTTTCGGTCGGCAGCTCGATGGTCGGCGTCGGCACCACGCGCCCGCCGACGTTGTTGATCAGGATGTGAATCGGGCCGAACTCGTCGAGAGCGCGCTGGCAAATGGCTTCGCATTCGGCGGGCTGGCCGATGTCCCCCTGCAGCACGAACGCTTGCCGGCCCAATTGGCGAATGTCGAGGGCGGTTTTTTCCAGGCTGCTCGCTTCGCGACCGACCAGGATCACGTCGGCCCCGGCGTCGGCGATGGCCAGCGCCATTTCTCGCCCCAGGCCGCGGCTGCCGCCGGTGATGAACAGTCGTTTGCCGTCGAGTCGAAAGCGGTCGAAGATGCTCATGTGCGTAACTGCCTGACAAGGTGGTGAGAAGGAGGGCGGGTGCGCACCACGGTCACCGCGGCACGCAGTCGCTAGCTAGTGTACAGCCGGGGGCTACGCAAATCGAACCACGGCGCGCGTCGTCTCCCCCACAAGCATTGAATTGCCAGCGCGCGGATCACGCGATACACTCAAGGCTTCGGAGTCATCAAGGATTGGCCGCGGAGATCAGGGGCGATGAGGTGCGGGAAAGTGTGGTGGCTGGCGTGCCTGGTTGCGATTGCCGGCGCATGTTCGACGGCCCAGGCGCAATCGGTCGCGAGCGATCACCCCGGCTATCGGTTGCTGACGACCAAGGCCTATTTGCCGAGCGACTTCGACCAGGAAGTGTTCGATCAGCTTTGGCAAACGTGGAGTGATGATGATGATCGTCGCGCGGCCGAAAACGCCACGCTAGCCGAGCGGCGACGTCTGACGTTGGCGCGCTATGGTTTGTACGCCAGCGAACCTTTGCGGGCCGAGGACGCGACCGTCAGCTTTGCTCAATACGCGCGCGTGCCGCCGGCCGATCAGCAACCCGCCCACACCGGCTGGGCGATGCACTGTCTGGTCTGTCACGGGGGCGCGGTCAACGGACAGTACATTCCCGGCTTGCCGAACGCCCACTTGGATCTGCAATCGTTCATCGAGGACGTGCGCGCGACCAAGTTGCGGCTGGGGAAAACCCTGTCACACATGGACAAGGGGCTGACGATTGTTCCCCTGGGCAGCTCGGTGGGGACGACCAATGCCGTGGTGTTCGGCAAGCTGCTGCTGGGTTATCGCGATGCGGAGTTGAAGCTGGTCGAACGGCGGATTCCGCCGAGCTTGCCGCATCACGACATGGACGCGCCGGCCTGGTGGCACTTGAAGCGCAAGCAGCGAATGTACATCGATGGCTTTGCGCCCAAGACAGCCCGGGCGCTGATGCAGTTCTTGCTGATTCCCCGGAACAAGGCCGAGCACTTCCGCGCCTGGGAAGGGGATTATGCGCAGATTCTAGCCTGGATCGAAACGATCGAGCCGCCGAAGTATCCGTGGCCAATCGATCGCGGGTTGGCCGAGCAGGGGAGGGCCGCGTTCAATCGGGTGTGTGCCGAGTGCCACGGCACGTACGGCGAAGAGGGGAACTATCCCGAGCGGTGCGTGTCGATCGACGAGTTGGGAACCGATCGGGTGCGGTTCGACGCCTTGGCGGGCGAAGGGCGGCAGCGGTACTCGGAAAGTTGGTTTGCCCAGGACGCCAAGGTGACCACGGTCGTCAAGCCGATCGGTTATGTAGCGCCGCCGCTTGACGGGGTGTGGGCGACGGCCCCGTACTTTCACAATGGCTCGGTTCCCACGTTGTGGCACGTGTTGCGCGCGGACCAGCGCCCGGCGGTCTGGAAGCGCTCGCCCACCGAATATGACCAGGAGCGTGTCGGGTTAAAGGTGGTCGAAGCCGGCGAACTGCCCGACGCGGAATCGTCGCCTCCGTCGCGCCGCCGACGGTGGTACAATACCGAAGACTTGGGCAAGAGCGCCGCCGGGCATCGATTTCCCGATGCCTTGACCGAAGCCGAGAAGCGCGCGGTGCTTGAGTACTTGAAGACGCTCTGAGCGCGCCACGGCTGCGAGGGCTACTCGCGGCGACTATTTTTGCTTCAGCGAACAGTCAGGCCGCGCGTCCGTGAAACGCTTGATCGCGGCGGCGGAGTATTGCTCGTGGGAGATGCAGAGTTGCCGCAAGTAGGGCAGCGCTTGCAATTGCTCGAGCCCCGCGTCGGTAATGCGCGTGCCCCGGACGGCCAGCGTGTGGAGCTTGGGATAGGTGATCAGCCACGTCACGCCGGCGTCCGAGATGTCGGTCTGGTCCAGGTGCAGGGACTGCAGGTTTGGGAATTGTTTCAGGACGGCAAGTTCGTCGTCCCGAATGTTGATGCCGCTCAGATAAAGCATTGTCAATTCGGGCATTTCGCCCAGTTTGGCCAGGCCCTGCCCGCTGATCGGACTGTGGTTGAGGGCCAGCGTGGACAGATGCTTAAGTGATTTCAGGGAGCCAAGCCCCTCGTCCGAGATGGGAGTCCAGCCCAGAGTCAGGTGGTGCAGGCTCACGTCCGTGGCAATCGCTTGAAGTCCTGCGTCGGTAACCCGAGTTCCGTCCAGCGACAGCGAACCCAACGACGACATGTTGGTCAGATGGGCCACGCCAGCGTCCGAGATGCGGGTAAAATTCAGATTGAGCGACCTCATGTTGCTGAAAACGAACCGGTCATCCAGATCGGCGTCCGTGACTTTCTCGTTGTGGCTGAGCACCACTTTGAAGACCTTAAAGGGGGCGTCGGGCAAGTTGGACACGTTGTCGACTTCCACCTCTTTGTGAAGGTCGTTGTAAACGACCAGCCGCGCGCCCAACGCTAGGAGCCTTTTGGCGACGTCACGCTGTGACGGCTGGCTATGAGGATCGAGTGGCGAAGGGTTAGCCGGGAGATTTTCGGACGAAGGTTCCACTTGCCGCCGACCCAGGTACTGGATGGCCAGTGTCACGGCGCAACCAAGCAACATCAGCGAGACGGTCAGAGCGATCTGTTTGCCGACACGAATCCAGGCGCCGCGCGGAACCGCCTTGGGAGGCAGCGCCACGGTCGCGGCGGTAAGGCGCTTGAAGTCATAACCGGCGGCAAACGGCGCGAGCGCCGCGGCCAATTCGGCCGCCGACTGAAACCGATCTCGCGGCGCCTTGGCCATCAGCCGATGGACAATCTTGTCGAGCACCGGGGGAATGGTGGGCAAGAAGTCAATCAGGTGGGGCACCGGGGCTTGCACGTGTCCCAGCAACTTCTTGGCAATCGAATTGTAGCGCGGACCCGAGTAAGGTGATTGTCCCAGCAGCAGCCGATACAACGTGCAGCCCAAGCTGTACAAGTCGGACGAAGGACTGGCGTCGTGGCTATTGCGGATTTGCTCGGGCGCCATGTAATCGACGGTTCCCAAAGTCACTTCGCTGGTGCTCAGGGTTTCATCCTCATCAAGCGTCAGCATCGACAGCCCGAGATCGAGAATCTTGACCTGGCCATGACTCGTCAGCATCAGATTGGCCGGGGTCAGATCGCGGTGAACCAGGCCATGCTCGTGGGCATGTTGCAAGCCGCAGGCCGCCTGGCGGATGATCTCGCAAGCTTCGGTCATGGGGAAAGCGCCGATTTGCCGCGCCAGGGTCTTCAAGTCGACACCGTCGACGTAATCCATGACCAGGAAGTCGACGTCGTCGGCCCGGCCGGCGTCGCGCGCGCCCACGATATTGGGGTGATCGAGCCGGCCGATGGCTTGCATCTCGCGGTGGAACCGCGCCACGGCGTGGGGGCTGCGCAGGCGGTGAGGCGACAGCAATTTGACGGCGACAATGGAGTTCAGGTGCAAGTGCCGGGCTTTGTAGACCGTGCCCATCCCGCCTTCGCCCAGCAGGCTGATGAGCTGGTAGCAGTCGATCGTCTCTTCGAGTTCCAACAAGCTCTCACGCGAACCGTGCTGGCGTTGGTGGTCCGAGGGCTCGGTTGACGGCAACGATTGGTCGTCATCCTGCAGGGTGTCGGCCGGCAAAAGCAACGATCGCGCCCGCGCGTCATTGGCGGCCAGCGGGACTGGCACCGTGGCCAAGATTAGACTGACGAGCATCTCGGGCGCTTCGCCGCGCGCGGTTCCGCGGCCGGCAATCTGGCGTAGCGCCGCCAGCATCGGATCGGATGTCAGATCGAGCGCGCCGAGCGCTTCGGCGCACGAGTCGCAATGTTCGAGGTGCGCCGCGATCCGCTCGGCACGATCGTCAGCCAAGACGCCCGAGGCAAACTCGAGCAAGACTTCGCGAGTGGCACAGGCGTCGATGGGTTCGTGATTGCCCATGGCTCCTCGGCGGTATTCAAGGCTTGGCGCCGCGGCCTGGTGGCGGCTCGATCTCTTCGCGCAAGCGGCGCAGCACGCGCCCTTTGGCCAGGTAGACCGAATTGACGCTCATGCCCAACTCTTGCGCCACATCCGCCGGATAGCGTCCCTCGACGGCGGTGAGCCAGAACGCCTGCCAGGTCTTTTCGGAGAACTCTTCGCCAATCAGCGCGAGAATGCCTTGGTAGATATCCGCCAGGCCGTCGTTGGCGCTGACCAGCGGATCGGAACGCTCGTCGGGAATCAAATGCACCCGATTGAGAAAATCGGAACCGCCGATTGCCGTGGGTTCGGATTTGCTGCGGCGAAAGGTGTCGCCCAGCTTGTTGCGAGTGATCATCAACAACCAGCCATGAAAGCTGCCGTCGCTCGTCTTGTTGAAGTCGTCGATTCTCGCCGCCACCACGCGAAACACCTCCTGCACGATGTCGGGCGCGTCGTCCGGGCGCGCTCCGGCGCGAATGCACCAGCGGTAGATCAACGGCGCAAAGGCGCCGACCATCCGCTTCCACTGCAGTGGATCGTACGCGCGCATGCCGCGCAGCATGTTGGTGGAAGTCGAACCTGATTCGCCTGCGCCGGAATTAGTTCGATCGTCAACGTGTGTCACAGGATCTTGGCCCCCGCTTGGCTGTACACACCACTAGAGACACTTCGTAGGCTACCGACAACCCGTTTGGGATGCAACCTTTGAATTCACGCTTGAAATAATTGCTTGAGTGCGCGCTCGTTGGATCAAAGTTTGGGCATTCATCGTCTGTCTTTGTTAACGATGTCTGCAACTCAGGAAGCAATACTCGATTCGGACTTTGTGAAAACACCCACAAGCTCCCAAACCTTCATTGTCCGTGGTTCATGGAATCAATTTCGTTTAAATGTTCGGCAATCGATGGAATCAGCAGACTGGCCTGCTGTTCCAGGGCGTCACAGGCCTCGATCGCCTCGCTAATCGAGCCGCGCTGGCCCAGTTGTTCGAGCTTCAAGGCCGCCTCCATGGTCGGCCTGGCGGCGAAGATGGCCGCCGAACTCTTCAGCGTGTGGGCAGCGCGGCGAAGTCGAATCGAGTCTTTATGAGAGATCGCTTCGTGAATCTCCCCGATCAATTTCGGGCACTCCTGTAAGAATAATTGGGCGATTTCCACGAGCAAGTCGTGGCGATCGTGCATGAAGTGCAGGGCTTGGTCCCAGTCGAGCGCGGCGGGACGGCGTTTTTCAGGGGTGGGTGACAGACGCATGTCACCGTAGCGCTCGATCGTGGCGAACAGTGCCTCGGCTTCGATCGGCTTTGACACGTACGAGTCCATGCCAACGCTCAAAAAGCGATCCCGGTCACCTTTCATGGCATGGGCCGTCATGGCAACGATCGGCACGTGGCGCTCGGTGCCTTGTTCCCGTTGGCGAATCAGTTGCGTGGCTTCCAACCCGTCCATCTCGGGCATTTGAACGTCCATCAATACGACGTCAAACGTCTCGCGTTCGAGCGCCTCGACCGCCTCGCGGCCGTTGTTGGCGATCGTGACCTGGTGTCCACGCATGGCCAGCAGGCCAGTGGCGACCTTCTGATTAACCAGGCTATCTTCGGCCAGCAGCACGCGCAACGGCGTCGCGGCCGGCTTGATCGCGGGAACCTGTGCCGCCGCCCGACTCGTACGCTGGCTGTCAAAGGCGCGCGCGATGGCATCGAACAATTCAGATTCCTTGATGGGTTTAGTCAAGCAGCGGACGATGCCGAGCGATTGGCACTGGGTGGCGTCATCGGGATGCCCGGACGACGAAAGCATGAGCATGGTCGTGCCGGCCAACAGCGGTTCTCGATTGATTTGCTCGGCCAGATGGAACCCGTCCATCTGCGGCATTAGGCAGTCGACGAGCATCAGTGAAAAGGGGTGACCAGCCTGGGCGGCCTGTCTCAGGTAGGCGAGCGCGGCGGTGCCACTTTCGGCCATGACGGGCGCCATGCCCCAACTGCCGAGCATTTCTTCCAGGATGCGGCGATTGGTTTGATTGTCGTCGACCACCAGCACCTCGGTGCCGCGCAGGGCGGCGGCGTCGAGGTGAAAGTGAGTGATCGGCTCGTTGGCCAGGCCGAATCGCGCGGTCAAATGGAAATCACTGCCGCGGCCCACCTCGCTTTCCACCCAGATTCTTCCTCCCATCATTCCCGCCAGGCGGCCCGAGATGGCCAGCCCCAGGCCGGTGCCGCCGAAGTGCCGCGTGGTTGAGGAGTCGGCCTGGCTAAAGGCGTCGAAAATCACTTGTTGCTTCTCGGGTGGAATGCCAATGCCGGTGTCATGCACGACGAGGTGCAGTTCGAGCTGCTGGTCTTGGGCCTGGGACGACAACACATCGACCACGACCTCGCCGGCGGTGGTGAACTTGATGGCATTGCCGACCAGATTGACCACGATCTGCCGCAGCCGGCCGGGGTCGCCGACCAGCGCGTCGGGCACGTCGGGTGGCACGTGGCAAGCGAGCTCAAGTTGCTTGGCATGGGCGGCGATGGCCAACGTGCGAACCGCATCTCCCAGGCAGTCGCGCAGACTGAATGTAATCGACTCGAGACCGAGCTTTCCGGCTTCGATCTTCGAGAAGTCCAAAATGTCGTTTAGCAGCCTGAGGAGCGACTCGGCCGATTGTTTTACGGTGGACAAGTACTCGTGCTGGTCGGCCGTCAACTCGGTGTGGAGCGCCAACTCAGTCATGCCGATGATGCCGTTCATGGGAGTGCGGATTTCGTGGCTCATGTTGGCCAGGAACGCGCTCTTGGCCCGATTGGCCGCTTCGGCGGCGTCCTTGGCCGAGCGCAGTTCGACCTGCGAGATGCGCAACTCGTCGGCGGTGCGCTGCAATTCGCCGACCAGGGCGGCGCGGGCTTCGGCGGCTTCCTTGGCGGTCTGGGCACGCAGCATTTCGATTTCTTTGTTCTTCAGCTCGGCGACGATCCGCTGGTTTTCCTCCTGGAAAGCCTTGCGCCGCAGCAGCGCGCGAATGCGACTCTTCAGCACCGCCATGTCACTCGATTTGCCCACGAAATCGTCAGCGCCGGCCTCGAAGGCGCGCGTCAGATCCTCTTTGTTCTCTCGCCCAGTCAGCATCAGGACCGCAACCGTGTCTTCACGCGCCAGTCGCAGCTCGTTGATCTTGCCGCAGACCTCAATGCCGTTCATTACGGGCATGACCAGGTCGACTAGGACGCAATCGAAGCGTTCCTGATCGAGTAGCGCCAACCCTTCGGCCCCGCCCGCAGCGCTTTCGATGCGATAACCTTCCTTAGTCAATTCTTCGCGCAGGTATTCCTGATAGGTCGCGCTATCGTCGATGGTCAGTATCCGCGCCGACTGCAACGCCTGCTCGACGGGGTGGAGGATGCTGGGCGATTCCTTGGACTTGGCAAGCAAGGTGCGAATCCGGGCCAGCAGCACGTCGGCATCGGCGTGCTTGACCACGAAATCGTCGGCGCCGCTTTCCAGCCCTTGAATTTCGGCTTGCTGGCCGGCGGCCGTGGTCAACATCAGAATCGGGATATTGCGCGTGTCGATGTTCATCCGAATGCGACGGCACAGCTCGTCGCCGCGCATGCCGGGCAAATAGTAATCCATCACAATCAAGTCGGGCGCGCGCCGACCGATCGCCGCCAGCGCATCTTGCGCCGTGGCCGCCCATTGGACTTCCCAGCCTTCCTTTTGCAGCACGTACGTCAACTCGACGGCCTGGGTCCGCGAGTCCTCGATCAGCAAAATGTGGTAAATGCGTGGGGTCATCGGCGTTCCCTTCCGGCGAGCGCAAGTTGTTGGATGCGTGTGCCGATTTCAGGCAGCGGCAAGCTTTCGCGAACCGCGTTCAGTTTCACGGCCACGGCCGGCATGCCATAGACAACCGCTGTCGATTCATCCTCGGCGATCGTGTGACAGCCGGCGTCGTACATGGCCTTCAGCCCCTCGGCGCCGTCGTCCCCCATGCCGGTCAGTAACACGCCAACCGCCGACGAGCCGACATTCCGCGCCAGCGATTGAAAGAGAATCGTGCCCGAGGGAAGGTGCAGGTGCGTCGCTGGCTCGCCGAGTAGCCGCAGGCGCGCGTGCTGAACCACCAGGTGGTGATTGGCCGGCGCGACGTACACGGTTTCCGGCGTGGGCAGCTCGCCATCGCGCGCCAGCCGCACTTCGAGCGGCAAGACGCTGTTCAGCCAACTGCTAAAGCCTTCGACAAAGCCGGGGGCAATATGCTGGACCAGCACGATCGGCACGGGGAAATGTGGGCCCAGCGCGGACAAAACGGTCTGTAACGCCGCTGGCCCGCCGGTCGAAGCGACAATACCCACGAGGCTGGCCGGCAAAGGTTCGCGAGTTGGGCGCGTTGCGCTCGCGCCGTTGCGCGCTAAGATTGCCGGCGATCCGCTGAGTCGCTGGCGAATCACTTTTACTTCGCTCATCAGCGCCAGTTGGTCGCACAGCCGCGCGGCCATCACTTGGCTGTCACGATGATCGGGCCCGGCCGGTTTTTCGACGACGGCCAGCGCGCCGGCCCGCAGGGCGTTCATCGAGATTCGCAAATCCTCCGATTCGATACTGGCCGAGACGACCACGATGGGGGTGGGATGTTCGCGCATCACGCGCCGAGTGACCTCAAAGCCGTTCATGCCTGGCAGTCGAATGTCCATCGAGATCACGTCCGGAGCGACTTGCGGCAAGTGCTCGATGGCTGCTTCGCCGCTTGCAAAGCTGGCCGCCACTTCCAAGCGAGCATCCTGGCGGATCAGATGCTGCAAATAGGCGCGCGCCACCGGCGAGTCTTCGACGATCATTACGCGAACGCGCCGTTTGGGTGTCATGGTCCGGGCCAGTGTCAGACTGGGCTAGATAATTTGTCGGATGGTGTTCAGCAGTTCTTGGTGATCGAACCGTTGCTTGACGATGTAGGCGTCGGCCCCCAGGTCGAGCCCACGACGTTGTTCCTCGGTGCGGTCGACTGACGACACGATAATGATCGGAATCTTGGCCAGGTGCGCGTCCCGCTTCATTTGTTCCAGCAACCCAAAGCCGTCGAGCCGAGGCATCTGGATATCGGAGATGACCAGGTCGATTGGATGGGCGCGCAATTGCGACAGTGCTTCGATCCCATCGACAGCCACCCGCACCCGATAGCCATTCGTTTCAAGGATGCCGGTTTCCAAAGTGCGGGTGGTGAACGAATCGTCGACCACCAGGATGGTCGGCACGTCGCGCTGGGGCGCCGCCGGTCGTGGCGTTTCAGCGACCCGCAAGTGAGTTGGTTTGAAGCGCTTGACGAGTTCAGCCGGGTTCAGGACCGGCGCCACCGCGCCATCTTCCAGGACGATGGCGCCCAGATACAGTGGCGACCGATCGACCGGCGGGCCGAGCGGTTTGATCAGCGCCTTGCGCTCGGCCATGATCGCGTCAACCACGATGGCCATTCGCTGCGCGCCAACCCGCACCAGCACCGCCGACCAGGCGCCGTCACTGCCCACGCTGATTGCGGAACCGCTGGCTAGCAACTCGTCGAGCATCGCCAGATGAACCAACTGGCCACCGGTCGCGACCATTGGTTTTCCTTCCACGTGAATCAGATCATCGGGCTTCAATCGCAGCAGTCCCGTCACTCCAAACGCCGGCAGCGCCAACACGGTCTCGCCAGCGCGGAACAGCAATAATTGATGCGTGGCGATCGACAGTGGGACTGTGATGACCAGCGACAGGCCGGCCGGTTCGGCGGGAATGATTTCGAGCGAGCCTTGCAAGCGTGACACCGCCTCGGCCACGGCGGACAGGCCCATGCCCCGGCCGGCCAGATCGTCGACATTGCGAGACGTCGAGAAGCCTGGTAGCAACAACACGCGCAGCAACTCGGCCGGCCGCCGGAGTTGCGGGTCGTTTTGCGAGATCAGACCTTGGCGAACGGCCAGCCGCGCAATCTGGTTCAAGTCGACCCCACGGCCGTCGTCCGTCACTGTGATCATCAACTGGTTGCCGCTGATGCGCAGGTCGAGCGAGACAGCGCCGACGGGGCGCTTGCCGACTGCTTGCCGTTGATCGGGTGATTCAATGCCGTGGCAAATCGCGTTACGCAAGATGTGCATCAGCGGGTCTTTGATCGTTTGCAGCACCATGCGATCGGCGCGCACTTCGAGGCCCGTCGTCAGGAACTCCACCTGTTTCCGCTGATCGCGGGCCAGATCGCGCATCATCTTGCGGAAGCCGTGAAATTCGCTCTCGGCCGCAACCATCCGGGCTTGCTGGATGTCGCGGTGCAACTGCGTGGCCAACGCCTTGACCGACCAGGTCGATTGCTGTTGGTGAATCCTGATGGCGCGCAGCCGACGCGCCAGGGCGCGGATTTCGTGTTGTAACAGGATCGTGCGATCTTCCTCGTCGCGCAACAGATGTCGGCGACTGTGTCGGCCATCGGCCCGCGACAAGACCAGCCATTGACGCTCGACCGAGGCAAGCTGCTGGGCGATGCCGTGTAGTTCCTGGCCCAGGAAGTCCTGATGCAGGTTCTCGGTCAACAACTGACCGGCCGATTCAAGCAGGCGGTCAAGGCTTTCCGCGCTGAGCCGCAAGGTATCAATGCCCGGCGTGACTGGGAACTTGTCCGACATTGCCGGAGCGGGAGTCGTCTCCTGTGCGATCGGTCCCACCGAAAGGGGAGCCGCCACGACGGACGAGGGCGGAGCTTCGTCGTCCAAGCGATATTGGGCCGCTTCGGCCTCGATCGCGGCGAGTTGGCGAATGACCCGTTGGACCAGCGCGGGGTCGACGTGTGTGTCGTCGCCATTGAGGTTGACGACCGACATCTCCAATTCGTGGGCGATCGACTCGACGGTCGTCGCGCCAACCAGGTGTGCCGCTCCCGCCAGGCTGTTCGCACAGCGAATGATCACTTCGTGGTCAAAGCGCGCGCCGTTGGCATCGCTCAATGCCTGCTCGGTGGCGCGGCGCATGGTCTCGAGATGGACCGGATACTCCTCCTGAAACGCCTCGCGCAACAGGCGCCGGTGCCGGTCGTCGCCGTTGGTGTTGACTTTGCAGTGCCCTTCGCCGCGAACCAAGCTGTCGAGTTGGCGCAGCATTTCGGCGGTGTCGGCCGCTGGCTGTGCCAGCAGCAAGTTCCCGATCGTGTCTTCAATCAGGTCGAGCGCGGCATGAATCACGGTCTGGACTTCGGCGGCTGGTGTCAGCGTGGCGTCGCGAATGCCGGCAAAGAGGTCTTCGAGCCGGTGCGCCAACTCCTGGACCGGCGCCATGCCCACGATTCGCGCGGCCCCTTTCAGACTGTGCGCGCGGCGGAAAACGTCGTCGATATTAGGAGGCACGCGATCGTTGGGCCAGGCAGCCAGGCTGGCGCGAATGGTCGCCAGGTGCTCGGCGCCTTCGATTTGAAAAGCCTCGATCAGTTGTTGGTTGATATCGCTCACAACTGATACCTTTCGACGGCATCACGCAGTTGGGTTCCCTGCAAGTCGAGATGCTTGACCGCTTTTTCCAACTGCGTGGTGCTGGCGGCGGTCTGGGTGGCCGCCTGGCGGATTTCATGCATGCCCTGGGTCACTTGCTCGAAGCCGATTTGTTGCTGGCCGGTCGCGCCGATGATCTGCTGGAAGGCGTGAATGCTTTCTTGGGTCGTGTCGGTCATGCGGCGGATCGTCTGCTCGGTGATCTCGGACTGATGCTTGCCCGCCTCGGAGCGGCGGACGGCCTCTTCGGTGAGCATCACCGAGCCATGAATCCCCTTTTGGATTTCGTTCAAGACCTGCCTGACTTGCACGGTCGATTCCTTGGCCTGGTCGGCCAGGTTTTTCATTTCGCTGGCGACCACCGAAAAGCGGTTCCCCTGTTCGCCGGCGGCGGCCGCCTCGATGGCGGCGTTAAGCGACAGCAAGTGTGAACGCTCGGCCAGTTCGTTGACCGTGGTGATGATTTCGCCGATCAGTTGAGTCTTTTCGCTGAGGGCGACAATTGTTTCGGCGGTTTCCTCGATCTGTTCGCGAATCGACTCCATCGTCCGCGTCGTCTCCTGCACGGCCGAAAGCCCTTGCAGCGAAATGGCCGACGTCGCCTCGGCCGAGGTGGCGACGTTCTGCGCCCGTTCGGTGATCTGGGTGCCCGACTGGCGGACTTGTTCCATGGTGGTCGAAATCTGCTGGATCGTGGCCGCCTGTTCTTTTGAACTGGCGGCTTGTTCCTGGGTCGAAGCCAGAATCTCGGTTGACGCCGATTTCAGATTCTCGGCCGCCTGCTTGGTGCTGCTGGTGAGCTCGCGCAAGGCGACGATCATCTGATTGAAGGTCTGCCCCAGCTCTCCTACCTCGTCGGCGGAGTCAACGTGCAACTGCTTCACGGCGAGGTTGCCTTGCCCGATCTCGGCGGCCAGGCCAACGACCTGGCCCAGACGATTGGCAAGGCCGCGCGTAATCAACCAGCCCGCCACCAAGGCGAGCAACGTCGCCACCGAACAAAGGATCGCCTGGCGAACGATCATATTTCTAATTCGCGTTTGCATGTCGGTGGACGTCTGGACAGCCGCCCCGCGCACCAGCGTGGCGGTTTTGTCACAGGTATCGAGCAAGTCTTCCAGCGCCTTGGCATAACCCGGATCGCTCGGCGACAACTTCATGAACTTGTCCGATTGGTCGAAGTAGTTGATGAAGGCCGTCCGCGAGGCAATCAGCTTGGCACGGAGCTCTTCGCTGTAAGGACTAGGCACGTCGCGGAAAGCACCAGATTGCATCTCAAAGATATGGGTGCCCGCAAGCATGCCCTCCAGAGTGTCCATCGCCAGTTGCCGAGTGGCCAAATAGTCGGCATTCCGCGTCAGTGCCAGATAGCGGTCGCGATCAGGCTTGGCCGGCATTGGTTTGGGATGTTCATACCCATGCGTGATCAGCAGAGCTTGGGTCATCTGTCGGTGGAGGAGCATGCGCTGTCGGGCGGCCATGTGAATGAGGAAGCCGTCAGTCTGCATGTCATTCAGCGCCTTCACGTTGTAAGCCAGCACCCCGGCAATTGCCGCAATGAATAGCAGTGGAATCACGGTCAGCTTGCGCGACACCGACATCGTGTTCCATTTCGACCACATCCGGTTCGTCATGGTTGTCCCCCCTCAAGGATCACAGTGCTTCGTCATGGAAAGCCGGCCGCCAATCGTGGCCCGGGCCTTCGGTGTGTCAGGTTGTCTGAAACAAGCCACTCGTCGTGGTGCTCTTCGTTCGTGTGTCATGCGGCGTCGCTGGCAATGGTGGCGAGCAGCTTAGCGTGATCGATCAATGTCAGGCCCGCGTTCGTGCGTCCCCAGGCGAAGCGAAACGATGGGCCGCCCTCCAGCGAACTGAACGGCAAGATCGCAGCCAGGTCGACGAGCGTGGTCCGTTCCGCGGCGTCGACCAACAACCCGATCAACCGCTTGTTCCAACGAGCCAAAAGCACAGGCCCATCGGCGAGCTCTTTCTGTTCTGGCAGCGCGAGCAAATTGGCCAGGTCAATCACGGCGACAACTTCCCCTCGCACGTTAATCAACCCGCGCACGTTCGGGCCCGAGCCGGGCAATGGGCGCAGTCCGCGGCACGTGACCACTTCAGCGACCGCCGACAGGGGCCAGCCAATCTTTTCCACGCCCAGCTTGCAGACCAGAAACGGCGTCGATGCCGCAATCACGTGCGCATCGCCCGACCGCGCGGCAAGCTGTCGCGCGCGCTCACGCAACACCTGCGCGAAACGCTCGGTCTGGGCGGCGCCACCTTGTTCAGTGGCCCGCTGGACCTCGTTCAATCGCGTGCGCACGGAAGTCCAGTCGATGCGATATTTGCCGTTCATATGGCTTGCAGCACTTTCAGGTGCATCTCCGTCAGTTGCCTGAGGGCATCCACGGTCAGGCCGTCGGCGTTGTCGATCGTTTCGTCCTTGTCGCGCTGATTCAGGAGCGACAGGACATTTTGAAACGCCCGCTCGGCGGGACGCCGCTCGCGTTTCTTTTGCAGGGTCATGCCCAGGTAGTAGTGTGCCAGCACGAAGCCGCGGTCCAGGTAAATGGCCCGGCGCAGCGCGTGTTCCTTTTCGGTGTGATGGCCGAGTTGCTCGGCGACGAGGGCGTCGTAGAAGTGGACCAGCGGATTCAAGCGGTCGCTCTTCGTCAGCCGGCGACAGGCGTCGTGGGCGGCGTCCAATTGACCCAAGTTAAGCTGTTCGCGAATCAGTTTGAGTTGACAGGCCACCGTTGGCCGCACGGGCGACGGATCGCCCTGTTTGGCGGAACGACGGCGGGGCGAACTCGTCGCCGAAGCTGGGCTTGGCGGCCGAATTGGCGAGAAACTTGTGGCTGGTGTCCAGGTCAGCGGAACGGGGACGGGCACCTGCGTCGGCCCGACCGGTGCGTAATCGCCCGACCGCTTGCGATACAGGACCGCGCCGGGAAAGTTGAACGCCGTAAAGTCCTGGAACATTTCGACGTTTGGCTCGGCGTGCCCGACCAGCAGCCAGCCCGTGTCGACCAGCGAATCGTGGAATTGCTTGAGCAGTCGGCGAACCATCGACTGATCGAAATAGATCATCACGTTCCGGCACAAAACCAGATCAAACCCAAACAGATCGTGCAGTGGCGAAGGGAACGGGTGGCGCGCCAGATTGTGGTACTTGAACGACACGCCACGGCGATACTCCGGGTTGATCACCCAACTCGAGCCGCGTTGATGGAAGCAAGCGCTCTTCAGGTCGGCGGGGGCGGTGCGAAAAAACCAGTCGCTGAAAAACCCTTCGCGCGCCTGGGACAGGTAGCGCTGGTTGATGTCGGTCCCTTGGATTGAGACGTCCCAGCCCGACAGTTCGTCGGCAAACTCGCGCCGCAGCATGATGGCGATCGAGTAGGGCTCGGCGCCGGTCGCACAGCCGGCGCTCCAGATGCGCAGCCGGCGCTGCCCGCGATTGCGTTGGATCAAGTCGGGAATTACCTCGCGGCGCAGCGCTTCAAATGCTTCGAAGTGCCGAAAGAAGCTGGTCTCGCCAATGGTCAGCTCGGCCGCCATCCCGGCCACTTCGGTCTCGGCATTGGTCTCGGAGATTAGCCGCAGGTAGTCGCCACAGCGTTGCACGCCGACGTCGGTCATGCGGTTGGCTAGTTTGATCGACAACTCGTCGTCGCGCCCCAGGTAATAGGCTAGCCCGGTCAGATGGATAACCTGCCGCTTCAATTGCTCGAAGTCGGGATCGGCGCAAATATCCAGCGCGGTGACGGCATTCATGACGACTCATCCGACAGGGTGGTCATGCGTTCGCGGGCAAGTGCATCCAATTCGGCCAGCCGCCGCGATTCCTGTTCGCTCAGCAGCCGTTCCGGATCGAGAATAATCACCGTGCGTTCCTTGACGCTCGCCACCGCGATCGAGCAGTCATTGAAGCTCTGCTCGCGATTGATCGGCGTCAGTTGGCCGGGGGTGAGGCTAACGATCTCGTCGGCCTGATCAACGAGCAGCGTCAACGGGCGATCGGGCACGTTCAGTATCAACAAGGGTGTGAACAGGCCTAGCTCCGTATCGGCCACGCCAAGCAAACGTGCCAGACTGAGCACGGGGATGACGGTGGCCCCGATGCGGACATAGCCGGCCAACAGCGGCGGCATGCCGGCCGGACGTGCCAGCTCGGGCAGCGCCAGCACCTCGCGCACATGCGACGCAGGCAGGGCGTAACGCTGGCCTGCCAAGATGAAGACCAGGTAGGCGCGGCCTGGGGCGGGTCGTGCGATGTCGGCGGCAACGGTATGAGAGATGGTCGCGTGCGTCACACGACACCTCGCGGCAAACGTCGCGTCAAGCGCCTCCGGATTGTTGCGCGTTGGCGAGCGACTAATGTATTATCCGCGTGTCCTGTACGGAAATGAAGTCGGTGTTCTTGGCACTGGTTTCAACTCGTGTGACGGCTGGCTCCGCTTAACTTGCTTTCCCGTTAGTTTGGTTGTCGTGGTCGACCTTTAGCACCACGGCGGTAAAGTCGTCGTCGGGGGCTGAATTGTTGATGAAGCTGTGCAGGTGTTCGTGGACCAGATGGTCGACGATCCGCCGAGCCGGTTCGTGGCGGAAGCCGCGAACCAACTGCAGTAGACTTTCGCGGCCGAACATGTGACCGCTGGGGGAGGTCGCTTCTTCCACGCCGTCGGTCACAATCAGCAGCAGATCCTCCGGCATCAGCGTCAGTCCGGTCACGCATTCGACGTCTTCGGTCGTATCGAGCCCTAAGGGCATGCTGGTGCTGTCCAGCATCTCGACGTCCCCTGCGGCATGCATCAAATAGGCCCGATGCCCCGCCCCGGCGTAGCTCAACGCCCGGGTGTCGAGGTTCAGTCGGGCAAAGAACAAGGTCACGAACCGTTGTCCGTCGAGGTCCTGGGCCAGCAGTCGATTGGCCAGCGTCATGATCTCGCTGACATCCAAGTGCGTCGGCGCCAGGCTGCGGAGCACGGCCCGAGTTTCGGCCATGACCAGCCCCGGTCCCAAGCCGTGGCCACACACATCGCCGACGGCAATGCCCAGGTGGCGATCCCCCATGGGGAAGAAGTCGAAGTAATCGCCGCAAGTCGCCTGAGCCGGGTGCCAGGTGCCGGCCAGGTCAAAACCGGCGAGTTGCGGCGCCTGGCGTGGAAAGAGCGCATGTTGGATTTGTTGCGCGATTCGTAACTCGGCGTTGGTTTCGCGCATGCGATCTTCGAGTTGGCGCCGACTGTGGCGCTCGATGGCATAGCGCAGCGCGCGGGCCAGCGAATCGGCGCTGATCCGGTCCTTGAGCAGATAGTCCTGCGCGCCGTTTTGCATCGCCACGAGCGCGGTCTCTTCGTGATTGGTCCCCGTCAGGATCACGATGGGCACTCGCGGGTGCGCGCCCTGAATCAACCGGAAGGTTTCCAGACCGATCGTCGAGCCCAACGATAGATCGAGCAACACGACGCTGAAGCGGTCGCTATTCAGCTTGTCGAGCGCGGTCACGACGGAGTTGGCGATTTCGGCCTGGAAGCTGGCGTACCGACTGCGAGCCAAGTGCTCCGCAATGACGCGAACGTCGAGCGGGTTATCCTCGACCACCAGCACGCGAAACGAATCAGCCATCGTCAGTCACCCGCCACAAGCACCCCAAAGCGTCGCCGGCCAAAGCCGCCTTGGCCTAGCAAGAGCTCGAGCCCAGTGCGGTCGAAGTATCGACGATGTTGAACACCGTCCGTTCCAACCGCAGCACGGAGAAGATTTCGCGAATGTCGCGATCCATATCGCTTAGATGCATTTCGCCGCCGTAGTGGGCGACCTGCTTGTGGGTGAACAGCATGACGTTGACCGCTTCGGTCCCGAAGCGTGTCACGTTGCGAAAGCTGATCACCAATGGGTTCGGCTGAGTGGTCGTGATGAAGTCTTCCAACTCGCCGCGCAACTCGTTCAGACAGACGCGGTCCAGCAAGTGGGCGTCACTTAGTTCGATGACCGTCGCGCCCTCCTGCTGGCAGACTTGGAAGTGTTCGTAGGCGTTCATAACAGTGGCCTCCGTTTCGTACGAATCCCGCTGCACACCTCGTGCAGGATTACCCCCCCGACTTGCGTAGTGGTGGTCGGTCGGGCTTTGCTTGTCGACAATTTGCCGACCGAAAACCGTTTGCATTCTCCAGGTGATTCACGCATGATACCACTCTAATGGGGGTTGGCAACTCCCATCTATAATACTACGGCAAGGTGTCGCCGTTGGCATCAGCCGAAATGCTTGGCCGTTCACAGGATAGGGTACGATCATCCCGTTTCGGGATGGGTGCTTGGAAGTCGCTTGCGGGAGTAAACGTCCAATGGCCAAGTTGCTGGTCGTGGAGGATAGCGAGTCTCAAGCCCGCCTGATCCAGGCGTTGCTGCAGATTGGCGGACACGAGGTCGGGTTGGCCTGTAACGGGCGCGAAGGGCTCCAGCAGGCCGTCGATGGCAATCCGCAACTGGTGCTGACCGATCTGCAGATGCCCGAGATGAATGGCCTGGAACTCGTCGAGGCCATGCGGCATCAATGTCCATCGATTCCGGTCGTCTTGATGACGGCATTTGGCAGCGACGACATCGCGGTCGAGGCCCTCAAACGCGGCGCGGCCAGCTATGTGCCCAAGCGTCGATTAGCCCAGGATCTGCTCCGCACGGTCAATGGTTTGCTGGCCGTGGCCCAGATGCGTCATCCCGATCAGTTGATGCAATATCTGCAGCAGGCCGAGGCCATTTTCCAGCTCGACAACGAAGTGGAAAGCGTGCCGGCGCTGACCAATTACATCCAAAACATGGTGATGGAAATTCACCAATGCGGCGACAATACCGCCATGCGGCTGGGCGTGGCCATCCACGAGGCGCTGGTCAACGCCATCTATCACGGCAATCTGCAGGTGAGTTCCGAACTGCGCGAGGGGAGCGGCGACGCATTCGATAAACTGGTGGCGGAACGCCGACAAATCGAGCCTTATGCCCAGCGGCGCGTGACCGTGGTGGCGCGTGTCTCGCGCACCGAAACGGTGATCGCCGTCCGCGACGAAGGGGACGGCTTTGATCCAGCCATCGTGCCCGATCCTTCCGAGTCAGCGAACCTCGAGAAGCTGAGCGGCCGCGGCTTGTTCTTGATTCGCACCTTTCTGGACGAGGTGCGCTACAACTCGCGCGGCAACGAGATCACGATGGTCAAGCGGCGCGAGCTGTTGACTAGTTCGCGGAACTAGCGCGAAAAAGGTTGCGGCAAAAAAAGCCAGGCTTCATGCCTGGCATTGCTCGTTTACGCCTGTCGTGCCGCAGCGCAAGATTCTGCCCGGCTGGCTACCCCCTCGGGCTTGCGTTGCATAACCGCTGGCTCACGGTTGCTGCCTTGGTTGGTCTAACGCTGGGCCGACGCGCGCCAGGACGTGTTCCGATTGAGAGTGTCCGTGCCTTTTGAAACGAACGTGGTCGTGGCCAGACGCCCCGCCGTTTCGGCGCGACGGCGGACCATTTCGATCACCGCCGCCTTGACTGCCCGCGTGGCTTCTTTTTCTGCTTGGTCCATAGCCCTGACTCCGATAAGGGGTGTTCGGCCCTTCAACAGAAGTTGTTGAAAGTGTTCCCTGCCCAACACCCTCCCCTGGGGGCTGGGGAGCTCGCGCGGGGCGTTTGGCCCGCGTAGCACCCTTGCTCCGCATAGAATATTGCCGGCGTCTGTCACCATTTCGACGTGTTGTCGAAGCTTGGCGTTTTGGTATACCAGTTTCGTGCGTTTCGGCGGGGAAGAGATTAAGGCGCAAGCCCCTGATGGGCATCATATTGGCGCACGCGGCCCCGGCTGGATTATCGCTTGGCATTTTTTTCCAGAGTGATGCTGAAATACTAGCCTTGTCATGGTCGGGGACGCCCCCCGAATGGTGTTGGCAAACTTGTTGAGGTGGATCGTTGCGGATAAGCCTGGGCGCAGATAACGCGACGTTGAGGGGCCGCAAAAGATCGCCGCAGTCGGAAAGCGGTTCCACCTTTGATTCGATTCCTGAGCTGCTTGTCAGGTGATCTGCCAGCGATGGCCCGGAGAGGCTGGCTCACGAATCGGGGCCTTTTAGTTGCGCTCGGTGCGAACGAGGCTCGGGCTGGCCGTGGTGTGGGGCATTGTCGAACAGAGCGGCGGCAAGATTGGCGCCGAAAGCGAGTTGAGCCGGGGGACACCTTTTTTGACGCTGCCGTACGCGCAGGGACGGGGTGTCAAGCTTCGCCAGGAACCGTCCCCAGTGTGGTTGCCGCCGCTGCGATGGAAGACGTCGTGTCGATCATCGAAAAAACCCGCCGGGCAAGCCAGGCGTTGGCCCCTGATTGGTCTCGTCGTCCCTGGTGTTTAACAGGGATTCGCATCTTGGTTACACTAGTGAAGGTTTTCCTCACGCCCGTTGGGTCGCGATCACAGACAGGGCGAGCACGGCGGCTGCCCAGATGAATTCAATGGCCAGAAACCGAACCGATTTTTTTCTTTACGTGATGATGCAAGTTTTTTCCCAAGTACGGAGACCAAGGGTAGTTGCCGCGCTTGCCGTTGCCTTGGGTACATGCCTTGGCGGGGCGATGGTCTCCGCGGGGGGGGAAGCCGGCTCCGATGCGGGCACCGAGAAGCTGGCAACTCGAATCGACGCGCGCCTCAACGAACGAATCGCCCAGGCCCACGTCAAGCCAGCGCCCCAAGCGGACGACGCCGAGTTCTTGCGCCGGCTGTCGCTCGATCTTACAGGGCGAATTCCGTACGTCTCGGAAGTTCGCGCCTTCCTGGCCGATACTTCCGCCGACAAGCGCCGCGTGGCTATCGAGCGCCGCTTGGCTAGTCCCGAGTATGTCAGCAACTTCGCACATGTGTGGCGCGCCATCTTGCTCGCTCAAGCGACGGCGCAGGACATGGCCTTTGTCGAATCGCAACTGGAAAGCTGGCTCACCCAGCGGCTGCGCGAGAATGCTCCTTACGATCAGATGGTCCGCGAGATTCTCACCGTGCCGTTGGGAGATCGGATCGCGTCGAACTCGACCACGCAAATCGTGGCGACTCCGTTGGCGTTTTACCAGGCCAATGAACTCAAGCCCGAGACATTGGCGTCCGCCGTGTCGCGTGTCTTTCTAGGCGTCAATTTGGAATGCGCCCAGTGTCACAACCACCCGTTCGCGCGCTGGAAACAAGAACAGTTCTGGGAGTTCGCTGGCTTTTTCGCCGGCGTCCAGCGGCTGCGTCCCGACAATGCGTTTGCCGCGGCCCCCGAGATGATGGACCGACGCTCGCTGATGATCGTGGGCACCGAGCGCACGGTGCAGGCCCGGTTCCTCGACGGGGCCGAGCCCGACTGGTCCCAGCGGCAAAGCCCGCGCGCCGCGTTGGCCGATTGGATCACGGCCGATGACAATCCTTACTTTGCCCGTGCCGCGGTAAATCGTCTATGGGCGCATTTCTTCGGGCGAGGCCTGGTGAATCCGCTCGATGACTTGGGAGGAATCAGCGCGCCAAGCCATCCCGAGTTGCTCGACGAACTGGCCCAGGCGTTCGTGGCCAGCGGCTACGATCTGAAGTTTCTGATCCGCGCAATCGTTTCGAGCCAGGCCTATCAACGAACCAGCCGTCAAACGGACTCTTCGCAACAGGAGCCGGCGCTGTTTGCCCGAATGGTGCTGCGCGGCCTGACACCCGAGCAATTGTTTGCCAGCCTGGCGGTCGCCACCGGCTGTGGCGAGGAAAGCCGAGGCGCGATCAAGACCAGGTTCAGCAGCCTGGAGCGTCCCAACGAAATGGAGACGTCGATCTTGCAGTCGCTGGCAGTGATGAACGGCCAGTTGGCTTCGACGGTCACGTCGCCGTCGGAAAGCAAGACGCTGGCCGCGGTTATCGACGCGCCGTTTCTCGATCTCAACGCTAAGATCGAGACTTTATATCTAGCGACACTGTCGCGCCAGCCTACTGAGGCCGAGTCGGCACAAATGAGAACCTACCTAAGCAGCCAGTTGGACGAGCGCGAAGCCTTGGCTGACGTCTTTTGGGCCTTGTTGAACAGCGCCGAGTTCAAACTGAACCACTAACGCACCACGCAATCGATGAATCAATGGCCAAAAAGTTCGCTGCCGGTTTTGTCACGCCGCGATTGGCTGCGCATGTCGACGTTGGGCGCTCTGGGTGGGTCGATGTCAGGCTGGCTTGGCGCGCTGGCGGCCCGGGCCGCGACGGATACGCGGCGAACTAAATCGTGCATCTTGCTGTGGATGAACGGCGGTCCCAGCCAGATCGACACGTTCGATCCCAAGCCCAATCACGAGAATGGTGGCCCGTTCAAGCCGATCGCCACCAAGACTCCCGGCATGCAGATCGGCGAGCATCTGCCGCAACTTGCCCGATGGTCCGACCGGCTGGCCCTCGTGCGCTCGATGACGGGCAAAGAGGCCGATCACGGTCGCGCGTCGTACCTGGTTCGCACCGGCCGGGCCCCCGAGGCGGCGATTCAGTATCCGGCGTTCGGCTCGGTGATGGCCAAGGAACTGGGCAACCCGACGGCGGCGCTGCCGAACTTTGTCAGTGTGGCCCCTTACCGTGCCACGAATTTGGCCGCCTACAACTCGGGCTTCTTGGGGCCGAGTTACGCGCCGTTCATCGTCGGCGATGTGACCCCCGCCCTGGCACAACAGCAAGCCGCCGACTCGTACCAATCGGCCTTGCGCGTGGCCGACCTGGTCCCTGGGCGGGCCATCGCCGCCCGCCGACAGTTGAGCCGACTTGACTTGTGGCGCGGCATGGAAGCTTCGTTCGTCGCGGGCCATCCCGACATCCCTGGCCAAAGTCACCAGGCCGCGTACGAGCGCGCGGTTCGGCTAATGGACAGCGCGGCGGCCAGCGCGTTCGACCTGGAACAAGAGCCCGAAAAGCTGCGCGACGCCTATGGTCGCACCTTGTTCGGTCAGGGCTGCTTGCTGGCGCGGCGGCTGATCGAGCGCGGCGTGCCGTTTGTCGAAGTCTCGCTCGGCGGCGTGAACAGCGGTGGCATGGGTTGGGACACCCACGTTGGCAACTTTGACACCGTGCAACGCTTGTGCGGCGTGCTTGATCCGGCGTGGTCGACTTTGATGCGCGACTTGCAAGACCATGGGCTGCTCGACTCGACGCTGGTCGTCTGGATGGGCGAGTTCGGCCGCACGCCGAAGATCAACGGCACCGCCGGTCGCGATCATTTCCCGTTGGCGTGGAGCGCGGTCCTGGGGGGCGGCGCGATCCAGGGAGGTCAGGTCGTCGGCCGAACGAGCGACGATGGCACAACCGTCACCGATCGACCGTGCGCGATTTCGGAGTTGCTGGCTACGGTGTGCCAGGCGCTTGACATCGACCCGCACAAAACCAACCCATCGAACGCGGGGCGTCCGATTCATCTGGTCGATTACGACGCCCAGCCACTGACAGGCTTGGTGCGATGATGCGCCAGGCGCTATTCCGTCTTGTATTCGGATTTGTGGGCGTCGCGTGGTGCTCCGCAGCCCAGGCCGAACTTGCGGCTGATTATCAAGTCACGATTCAGACCGCCGGTGGCCCGATCGCGCTGGACGTCTCCGCGCGCTACGGCGGTGACCCCTTCGAGGCCCGGTGGAGCGACTGGTGTGGCCGGCTGTTTACGCTGCTCGATCGCAACCGTGACGGCTTGTTGACCGGCCAGGAGTTGGAACGCATTCCGAACATGGCGACGTTGACCACGTTGCTCCGCGGCGACTTCGACAACCTAGTGGTGGAGTTCGTCAAATCGACCGATCTACTCAAGGAGAAGTCGCCTTCGGCCGGAATCGATGTGGACCAATTGACACGGTACTATCTTGGGCAAGGGATCGCGCTTCCCGAGTTGAAGTCGCTGACCGATCGAAGCAACTTGAGCGAGCCGGCATTGCGAGGTTTATTCACCCGGCTGGCGGAGTCGGGCCAGGCAGTCACGCCGGCCACGCTGACGCATTGGCGGCAAACGCTGGACCAATATGACCTGAATCGCGACGAATGGCTTTCGCGCGATGAAATCGAGCAGGTGGACAACGCGGCGCAACAAGTGAGCGAAAAGCCGCCTTCTCCGCCGAACACTCGCCCCGTGCTTAGCGTCGCGAGCCTGTCATCCAACAAGGAAAGATTACCCGAGTCGGTCACCGAGCGCCTGGAGATCAACCTCCTCGGTTCGAGCGCCGGCAAGTCAACACCGGCCGTGGCGGGCGAAATCATTTCACGCGGTCGTCGCTCAAGGCGCCGCATGACGATGACGCTTCCCTTGCGGCCGGCCTCTTTGCTTTCATTGCAGGTAACGGCAGGGCAGGGGGCCGACGGGTTTGTGTTTGCCCGCGAGTCGCTGCTACAACAGTTCGACGAAGCCGACGTGAGCCGCGATCAAGTGCTCGATCGCGCCGAGTTGGAACGATCCAGCGCTCGGCAAGCGTGCGACAATCTGGGCTTGTTGGTCACCGGGGGCGATCGGCAAGGCTTGCATCTCAAGAATTTGGAGTCCTGGCTAACATTGCTGCGCGACGGCGCCGGGCTGCGCGTCGTGCTCGGTGTCCGACAGTCGGGCGTGCCACTCTTCGAGACGCTCGATGTCGACGCGGATGGCCAGTTAACGGCCCGCGAACTCAGCCACGGTTGGGGCGCGTTGAGTCCCTGGGATGTGAATCAAGATCAACGGTTGGAATGGTCCGAGTTGCCGCGCGCCTGTGAGTTGACCTGGAGCCTTGGTCCGCACCAAGCGGTTGCCTCACAATCTGCGGCGAAAGGTGCAACGGCCGCCGGGCCGACCTGGTTCCAGAAGATGGACCGCAATGGGGATGGCGATGTTTCGGATCGCGAATTCTTGGGGCCAGCCGACGCCTTTCGCCGCCTCGATGGCGACAGCGATGGCTTGATTTCGGCCACGGAAGCTCGCGGCAAGTAACGCCGCCACGCTCCCCGCTACTTGGCGCTGGGCAAGACGTGGCAATTCACGCCCCGGTCATCGCGGGTGTAAAGCCGGCCGTTCGAGACGGCAAAGCTGATGATCGTCGGTCGACAGACTTTGCCGCGGGCCAACTCGCGATACTCGTCGGCGCGCGTGTCGAGCAAAATCAAATCGCCGTGAGTATCGTCCAGCATCAATAGTCGATCGTCTCCCAGCCGGACCATGTTCAGTTGATAGAGTCCGATCTTCGGCTTCTGCCACAGGAACTTGCCCGTCTTGATATCGACGCAAGCCAATGCGATTTCAGCCTGGGGAATCAGCGTGGCGTTGATGGCGAACAACTTGTCGTCGGGACCGGTAACATTCTGGGTGAAATAGGTTGTCAGCTTGGGATTGCGCCAGACTTCCTTCGGCTGGAGCTTGCCGTTGACGTCCTCTAACTGAAACGCGAACGTACCGGTGAACATCGAACACGCGACGACGGTATCGCCCACGACGGTCGGCGGCGGCAGGGTGCCAATGGCCAAGTCGGCCAGCGGAAACTCCCACAACACGTGGCCGTCCTGTGGGTTGACGCCGATCAATCCGCGCGTCGACGTGTAAATGATGTGCCGGACCACGCCGCGACCAGCGATCTTGGGGGCAAACATGATCGGCGTGACGCTGGTTGGCGGCTCGCTGAGCCCTTTCCAGACGACGCTGCCCGTCTCCAAGTCGAGCGCGACCAAGCATGAACCAGCGCCACCGGCCGCCAGGTAGAGCCGGTTCCCTTCGATCAACGGCCCCGACGACGTGCCGAAGTTCATGATCGGCGCTTGGAACTGGTCGAGCAGGTTCGTTTGCCAGAACTGTTTGCCAGTCGCCGCGTCCAGGCATGTCAATACGCCCGTGATGCCCAGCGTGTAGACGCGGCCGCGGACGATCGTCGGCGCGGTGCGCGGGCCGTTGCCGACGTTGCTCTCGAAGGGCTTGTGTTCATAGCTGACTCGCCACAGTTGCTTGCCCGTCGCGGAGTCGAAGGCCAGCACCTCTTCTTCGTTCTTGTCTTTGACCTTGGCGTGGATGAACAGCCGGTCGTCGGCCACCGTGGGAGAACTGTACCCCTCGCCCAAGTCGAGCCGCCACGCTTCCGACAACGACTCGGCCCACGGCGCAACGCTCTCGGGTGTCGTATTATTCCGGTAGGGACCGAACCGATGGGGCCAATCGGCGGCCCAGACTGGCCCGGCCAATGTCAGCAACGCGATCGCCACGATTATTTTCGACACGCTCGCTGTTCCTTTCCGCTTGCAGGGTGCGACGACGTGTTAGCCAAGCTGAGTAGTCGCGTCTGGCCGTTAGTGATTCACGCCGTGACAGGCCGAGGCTGACAACTTCTTGCCGTTCGGGTCCGGACGTCGCGCGGTCAGTTGCAACTCGCGCATCTCGACGCCGTCGACCGTGAAGCAGGCCGACTTGCCCACTTTCTGAAACTCGACGCCGGCCAAGCCCGCTTTGCCCAGCGCTTCGATCACCGCGCTAAGCGTCGGCACGTATTGCACCAGAGCGGCCGGGCCGGGCAACGCTGGCGTCCCGTCGAATGTCCGATCGGCCGTCAGGCTATGCACGCTCACTCGCCCGCCCGGCTTCAACGCTCGCCAGGCGTCGTGCAGGAACTTGTCGAGCGCCGCGGCATCGACGCGGAGGTTGAATGTTCCTTGTAGGTAAATGTCATCCAGGCTGGCGTCGTCGTGCGGAATCCGCGCGGGAAGCGGTTGCGAGAGCAAATGCCGCCACTCGCATTTCGTCGGGGCGGCCACCGGCGTCTGGGGTTGACTCGACGTGGCAGTCGTCGACACGTTGATGATCGCCTGTTCGGTGGTCTGGGCATCGCCGCAATGATCGATGTCTTCGTGCAGAATGTACAGTTCCCACAGCGTGCCGTCAGGGTCGGCGGCCCAGAACTTGGTCTGCTTAGCGTAGCAACATTCGACCCCTTCCTCGCGCTCGGTTCGGTAGCCGGCGGTTTCGAGCCGGGCTTGCACCTGGACCAGCCGTTTGGCGTCGGCCAGGCGGATGCCCACGTGGTTCAGCGCGCCGCCCCCCGCATGGCCGTGCGGGATCAGCGACAAGACCAGCGGCGGCTCGGCCAGCTCGAACTTGGCATAGTCGTCGTGCAGCTTGGCCGGCTCGACCCCTAACAGTTGCCGATAAAACGCCACCGAGCGGGCCAACTCGGCCACGTTCAGCGACAGATGAAAACGTACCAGCGTCTCGGCGGTGTTGGGATTGGCGACGTCGCGCGTCGCGTCAACGACAGACATGGGGAACCTTTCGTGGTAACGCTTGGATCAAGTCGAGGCTTCCGGCGATGGGGCCGCGGGTGTCAGTTCAGCGGGGGATGGATTGCCGTCGGCCAGTCGTGCCAAGGGTGTGAACGCGGCCGCCAGGGCCAGCAATGCCGCAACCGCCGCCAGGTAAGGATACACATTCAGGAACGAGCCAGTTCTGTCGTGCGCTTCGGCCAAAATGCGCGGACCGACGGCCGAGGCGAGCACGGTCATTTTCTGGGCGGCCCCCTGAATCTTGCCCAGTTCGCGCTGGCCGAAGGCTTGGGACCAGACCATGAAGAAACCGACGGTCATCAGCCCACCGGCGGCCGCCATGATCGCCGTGTAAACGTATAACTCAGCGTACGTGTCAACGTACGGAAATGCCACCAGCGAGCCCGCGATCAGCGTCATGGCCAGCACCAATTGCCAGCGCAGTGAAAAGAACCGGGCCACGCCGCCACCAGCGAGGTTGGCCGCCATGCCGATCAGAAAGCTCCACGAGGCAATATCCAAAAACGTCTCACGCGAGAATCCTCGCTCGGCCAGAATCGCCTGGTTATAGAGCGAAATGCCCGAACTGATGACCAAGAAGAACGAACTGCTAACGGCAAACACCCAGAAACAAGGGGTCGTCAGCGCTTGGGCAAACGTCGCGCCCATCGAGGTCGACGGAGCTTGTGACGATTTGCCAGATGCGCCGGGCCGCGGGTCTCGCGCCAGCAAGGCCGCTAATGGCGCCAGTCCCAACGCCAAAACAAGTCCGACGATCCACCACGAGTAACGCCAGCCCTCGTTCGTGGTCAGCGTTCCCACCCCTTGGAACGCGCCGGCGAAGCCGATGCTCATCAACACCGAGTAAAGTCCCATCGCCAGGCCGAGCTTCCGCTCGCCGAACCATTTGCCGACGATGGCCAGGCTGACCAGCGAGAGCATGCTTTGACCAAAGCCGCGCGTCAGCGTGACCGCCACGAACAGTTGCGGCGCGGTGGTGACATACGTCATTCCCATCACGACGGCAGCCAGTGAAAGAATCACCACCGTCGACGACAGCCGCAGTCCCCAGCGGTCGATCATCCAGCCGCACGGCAGGCAGAACAGCGCGCCGATCAACGTGGCCCACAGGTTGATATCCCCCATGGTCGTAACTGAAATACCGAGGTCTTCCATCAGGGGCGTGTTAATCAGCCCCAGGCCGTGGGTCCGACCGGGCAGCGTGCCGACCATGGCCAACGACGCCAGCGGCAACAATAGCCAGCCGTAGTTCGACGGCTGGCCGGCGCGCTCGGTTGACTCAGGTGGTGACGACTCCGCGTTACTCATCGATTGACCAATCCCTTGCCCCGCACCATTACTTGAAGAAGACGCCGAGTTTGCCGTACTCGGCGTAACGCTCGACGAGCCAGGCGTGGAATTCGCGGTAGTGCGCGTCGCGCTGGTCGCCCCCTTCGTGGTCGGCGCTATAGCTCAGATAGAGCTGACGCCGCCAGCGGTCGCTCTGGTTCGGCGCCGAACGGTGCGGCGTGAAGGCGCCGAACAGGGCGATGTCCCCCGGCTGCAGGTCCAAGCGGACCCCGCGCGACAGATCGACCGCCGACTCGGGCAGGTCGTGGTACATGCCGTCCTTCGGCGACAAGTATCCCTGACGATGATAACCCGGGAAGACTTCGGTGGCGCCGTTGTCGTCGTCAGCCGGATCGATGGCGATCAACACCGTGATGAATGACTCGGGGAAGTTTGCCCAGCCAATGTAGTCCTGGTGCATGTTGTAGCCCAGGGTTCCCGGCGGCTTGAAGATCAGCTTGTCTTTGAACAAGTGCGCCGGCGAGCCATAGATCGCTTGCAACGGGCGCAAGACGCGCGGATCGCGGGCGAACCGCTCGCAGACGGGGCTGATGTCGATGACCGGATCGAAGCACTCGAAGGTGCATTCGCCGGTCGCGACGTGATCTTTCCAGCGGCAGCGGATGTTGTCCTTGTCGACCAGATCCTGCCGCCACCAGAGGGCGCTGGCTTCGGCCTCGAGCGCGGCCATTTCATCCGCGGAGAACACGTTCCGCAAAATCAAAAAGCCGTCTTCCCGATAGCGCGCCAATTGTTCGTTGCTGAGCGGGGTGGGCGTTTCCAAAGTCGATGACACGGCGTCACTCGCAAGTGCTTGATACGACCAATCATACGAACGTGAGAATATCGTAAACCACTTTGGACGCAAGGGAAACCAGTCTAGGCCTGGTAATGCTAAGCCCTTGCTGGATTGTGTCTTTGGATTGTCGCGCCAGCACAGGCAGCAAGCGCCGAGCGGACGGTATTTACGGCAGAGCCGGAGGTTAAACCGTGGTGGCGGTGTGGGCTGTAGGGGGCAGCACACAACAGGCGTTTGTCAATTTGATGAACGGCAGAATGTTTCCGTTGCCCGACCCATCGAAGCGCGACGATGAACACAAGCGTTCGTGGTCACCAATAGGTTCGCGCGCACCACGGAAGGGACTAATGATGAAGCGTTTGGGACGTGGAAGCCTGTTCGGATTGTGCGGTTGGCTCTGTCTGTGTGGGGTTCCGCTCGAGGTTCGCGCCGAGCGCATTTTGCCCGTGTCGGCCAATGGGCCGGCCATGCCTGTCCCGCCATCCGACGTTCCAGCGTTCGCCGTTGAAGAGGCCAACACGCCCGCCGTGCGCCCTCAAGTGGTCAAGCTTGTCCAGGCCCCTGGCACACCCTCTCCGGCGACGCCGGCCCCCGCGACGCCAGCGCCCGCCACCCCGCGAGTTCCGACGCTACCGGACGTTGATATTACCGCCCAACCGCCGGCGCCGGGCAACTATGCCAACGCCGATCGGATGAACATCCCTTCGATATTACAAGGGACAGTCTTCGCCAGCCCTCCGGTGCGCGGGTACAACGCGCAAAGTTCGACGGTCGGCACGTTCATGGACGTGCCCCAGATGACGTTCCCGGGCTCGATCAACACGATTACCGGTGACGTGATCCGGGATCAGAATGTGTTGTACATGGATGACGTGATCCGCAACATTCCGAGCGCGGTCAAGTCGTTTGGCGGCGACGGCGTGATTCGCTCCGACCAGTTCTTTGTCCGCGGCTTTGAAGTCACGTCGCAGAACTGGCGCAAGGACGGCTACCTTGACCCCACGTACATGCCGCGCGATCCGGCGAATATCGAGCGGATTGACGTGCTGAAGGGCCCCTCGTCGACGTTGTATGGCTCGGCGCAGCCCACGGGTACGTTTAACGTCGTCACCAAGAAGGCGCAGGTCGACCCGTTCGCGCGTGCTGGCTTTATGACGGGCAGCTATGGCCTGCAGCGCTATACGTTCGACGTCAACAACGGTTTGCGTCGTGACGGCTCGTTGTTGTTCCGCATCAACGGCGCGTACCAGAACGGCAACAGCAACGTAGCCACGGTGTTCAACGAACGCACGTTCATCGCTCCGACCGTCACGTGGCTGATCAGTGACGACACCAGCCTGACCTGGTCGGGTGAATATCAAAAAGACCGGTTCCGCATGTACCAAGGCGTGCCGGCCATCAACGGCGACCCATTTGCGATCTCGCGCAACACGTTTACCGGCGATCCGAATGGCGACGTTGCCGATTACACCAGCTACCGCACCACGCTGACGTTGGAACACCAAATCAACGATAACTGGACCGCCCGCGTTGGCGAGATGTCGCTCTGGTACAACACGCCGTCGGTGACGACGGTCCCGGACAACGGCACGCTAAATGGCGCCGGCCTCATCTCCAGTCCGATCATGGGGCGCGATCAGACGGTGGCCAATCCGTTCAACGAGCAGAACCACGACATTCTCGAAACCTTGGCCGGCGACGTGGAAGGTCCGGTGTTCCGCCACCGGGCGGTATTCGGCTCCGAGCAAGACTGGTTCATCACCAATCACGACACGTTTACTTCGACCTCGGGGACATTCGGCGCCGGCAGCTCATTTGGCGCGGCCAACTTCGCCAGTGGCAGTTCGTTTCCGTTGGGACCGGCAGCGCCATTCTCAGGCAGCAACGTGTTCGACAACCCGGCCTTTCGCCAGAACCGCTATGGCGTGTTTTTTCAGGACATCATCGACCTCACGCCGCGGTTGCACTTGCTCGTGGGCGGTCGCTTCGATTACCTGCAACAAACCTATTCGCGGAGCAACACGTTCAACATCAACGGCGTTGGTCCGGTTTTCGCCACTGGCGACATTTACACGCAAAACGCCTTTTATAACTATGCTCCTCGCGTGGGTATGACCTACGACCTGGTTCCCGACGAAACGTCGCTTTACTGGACCTATGCACGCTCGTTTACGCCCAGCGTAGGCGTGGCGAATCTGTCCTCCACGGTCCTCCTGCCGCAATACGGCGACATTTGGGAAGGTGGCGTCAAGCAAAGGCTGACCGATAACCTGATGATGACCACTTCGGGCTACTACATGCGCCAACAGAACGTGAATGTCGAGTCCGTAATTGGCGCCACGCCGGTCCTGTCGCAGGCCGGCTTGGAAACCAGCCAAGGTGTGGAAACCAACCTGACCGGGCAATTCACCCGCCGGCTAAGCACGATCAGCAACTTTGGCTACAATGACAGCCTGCTGTTCGGTGTAGCCCAAGCGGCGACCGGTTCGAGCACGCCCATCGATCAAACGCGCGTCCGTGGCGTGCCGCATTGGACTGGCAGCGTGTGGGCTCGCTACAACCTGCTGCAAAACCAGTACCGCACGGTCGGCCTGGCCGTGGGGACCATTTACGTCGGACAGCGCGTCGGCGACTATGCTTCGCCGCTCATCCTGCCATCGTATAACACCTGGCAAAGCGGCGTCTATTACAACCAAGGGCGGTGGAGTGGCGGCCTGGTGTGGGACAACATCTTCAATGTTAACTACGCCGTCAGCTCGATCAACCAGTACCAGGTGATCCAAGGTATGCCGTCGAATGTCCGTATCAGCCTGGGAGCGACGTTCTAATCGCGATCGCCGTGCCTCGTTTGGCATCGGCGCGTACCAAAGCGGCTTGGAACCAGCGAATGTGCGCCGCACAAGCAAAACGGCCTTATCATCGGCGTTGCCCCAGCGCTCTGCCGCCGGCCGATCGTTACTTGGTGACTTTCGATCGGGGCGGGGTGGCCAGGGAAGGTTGCGTCGAGGTCTTGCCCAAGAACTTGTTCAGCGGAATGTCGTAGTAGGCCGCATACTGTTGTTTCTGGCCGTCGACCGTCAGGGTAAGAATCCGAAACAGGGCACGATCGGCAAACTCCTTGCGGATTTGCACGTGTCCGACTCGCTTGCCATCGTTGGTCGGCTTCAACACGACGGGCGCTTTGACGTCGTACGCGCGGCCACCTTGGCTGTCGGTCTGCTTACTAAATGCAACCAGGTCGATCGAATAGATCGGCTTCAGCCGCCCATCGTCAACAAGCGTGAACGCGACGTTCAGCGTGTCGCTATCTGCAGCAACGACCTGGACGTCGTATTTCAGCTTCCATTCGTCCTTCGACGGGCCAAGCCCATTGTAGATCGCCCAACCGCGGCCGCACATCAGCGCCACCACCGCTACCACCAAGACACCCATCGCCAGGCGTGACCATCGATTGTTCATGACACGTTCATCCTTGAAGTATGTGGTAGCGTCGCGGCCAAGCCGGTCGTCGGCACGCCAGACGATGCCATTGCGAGGGGCCATTCAAGCCGCTCGAATCGATTGGGGCAAGATCAATCCGAGGGTTGGTGTCCAGCTATCAGCGTCACAACGCGGCATCGCTACCTTTGACAAGGCGTTGAAGTCGTCTCGGCTCAGCGCTGACCCCCCAAAGTAGTTTTTGTCGCCCAATCAGCACCTGTCGAGCGTCCCGATGGCGTTGAACCGGGCATGCAAATTGCTCAGAGCTTTCCGAGGGGCGTGTAAATTTTGAGGAATCGGGAGGCCCCTGATGGGGGAAGGTATGGTGGCGCAACGACTGTTAGTGGTGGATGATGATCGGGGCCAAATTGCCGCAGTCTCAAGCATTCTCTCCATGGCAGGCTACGACATCGACACGGCCGGTTCGGGGGACGTGGCCTTGAAGCTGGCTGCTCGCAAAACATTCGATCTGGCGATCCTCGACTATCAGATGCCAACGCTGAATGGCATCGATGTCTTCAAGAAAATGCACGAGTTGCAACCTAAAATGCACGGGATTCTGTTGACCGCGTATACCACGATCGACAAGGTTTTTCCCGCCATTGATTGCGGCCTGGACCATGTGGTTGCCAAGCCAGTCAATGCCGTCGAACTGGTGCGCGTGGTCCGCGAATTGGTCGGCCCGCCCGGCGCGAGCCCGGCCACTGACGACTAGGTCAACGACGTGCGGCCCGTCAAAGGCCAGCGACAAATGTCGGCCACTTCCAGGGCCAGATGGACGTTTCTTCTCGTCCTTCCCCGCTACTCGCGCTCGGGCGAAATCATTCCTGCCCAATAAAACAAACGCGGCCGCCGTGCCGTTTCGGCCTTGCGACCGGGGCATAATGTCGCGCGGCCTGACAGCACGGCGAACCGCTTTTTTGATGTTTCCTCAGGGGTGTATTGCGAAGGTGTGGTCCTCTTGGTTGCGTAGCGCCGGAGCGTTTTCCCCGCGCTTCGCGCTCCCATCATCAGTTGGTGATTCGACGCATTTCGCTCGATCTCACTGAGAACCAGATGATGCACCTTCCGTGCCGAATGCATGTGCGTTGGAGTGATAAAAGAATGCGCGCGTGGCATGCCTTTTGCCTTCTAGCAAACCGGGGCCTTGTGCTCGCGCACCCTGAGTCCTCAGTCATCGATTGAGAAGCGAAAGGAACCCGGATCATGCTAAGTTGGTCACTCACATTTCTGGTGATCGCGATTATTGCCGCCTTCTTCGGCTTTGCGGGGCTGGCCGGACTGGCCGCCGAGATTGCCAAAGTTCTATTCGTGCTGTTCTTGATCTTGTTCGTCCTGAGTCTGTTCGTGGGACGACGAGGTCCGATCGTCTAGGCGCGAACGTGCGGCCGCATACCCAGTTCCGGCCAGCGCGGGAACTGCATGATTTCGCAGTGACACCGTCGGGCTGGTGCCACGGCGTGGAACTTGGCGCCAGTCGCTGGGAAAAATGTTTGTTACGTGCGCCAGCCACGCGCATCGTTGAGGAATAGCAACAATGAACCGTCTTCTGTGTCTAAGTCGCACGCGGCTGGGACTGCTGCTCGCCATTGGTTGTTTAGCAACGATGTCGTGGATTGCCGGTGTGAACGAAGCCTGGTTCAGCGCCCGCGCCCAAGAATCCAATCGTCCCGGAGTCTCACTTACGGACGTACCCAAGGTCGAACCGGCGCCACGAGTGATGGCTGGCGGCCAGTCGACGGCGCTCAACGGCGCGTTGGGCCCAGAAGCGGCGCGAGCTCACTCGCGCATCGCCGCGACGTTGTGCAAGCGGCCGGGTGAGCATCCATTGAATCCGGTGCTACGTTGGGCGCGAGCGGAGCTGGCCGACATCAAGCAGATCAGGGACTACTCAGCCATTCTGGTGCGGCGCGAACTCGTCCATGGGCGATTACGCGAGTGTGAGCGAATTCAAATGAAAGTGCGACATGAGCCCTTCAGCGTCTACTTGCGTTTTCTGGCGCCGGTTGCCGTGAAAGGACAGGAGTGCCTCTACGTGGTGGGGCAGCACAACGGCAAGTTGCTGGCTCGACCGCCGGGATTGAAGGGATCGCTTTTGGGCGTGGTCGAACTCAAACCCACCAACCCGATCGCCCAAGCCTGCGGACATCCGATCACCGATGTCGGCATCCGGCGATTGATCGAGCAATTGATCGAAGTTGGCGAACAAGACCTGCGGCACGACGACTGCGCGGTTCGGTTAGTTTCCGGCGAAACGGTCAACGGGCGAGGTTGCGCTTGCCTGGAAATCACTCATCAATGGCGGCAGGATCACTTTACCTTTCACGTGGCCCGGATCTATATCGATCTGGAAACCAATTTGCCCATCCGCTACGAAAGCGACGGCTGGCCCGCCACGGCCAGCGGCACGCGACCACGAATCGATGACTATACCTACGAGCGGCTGACGACCAATCTGGGGCTGACCGACGACGACTTCAGCACGTCGAACCAGGCATATGGCTTCCGTAAATGGCGTGATTCGGAATAACACGCCAACTATCCGGCCTCAACGCGCCCGCTCGCTCGGCTTGCCGACCAGCAGATTGTTTTTCAACGCCACCACTGCCGCGACGGCCAGCACGGCCGCTTGCGCTTTCTGCTTCATGTAGTAGCTCGGCACCAACCCCTCTAGGGTGACGATCCCGCTGCTGACCGAAACGTCAAGTTTGCGGAAATAGGTGTAGCCTGTCTGGCTAAGCGAGCAGTGAATGATTTGCTTGAGCATTTCGTCGCGGGTTTGAGCCAAAGTGACTTCGCCGTCGAACGACTGAGTGGCGTTGCAAAGAGGGATCATTTCAAATGCCAGGGGCTTGAGTGTCTCGAGGAAACAAAGCAGTTTTGTCTGCCGTGGATAAAGCCAGGGGCAAACGACCGGCATCGCTGGCGGAGCAAGCCAGCGACACCATCAACGGCGACGTGCATCACCGCACGACCCCCGCGGCGCAGACTCTTGGTGTCGTAAGTCTTTGGAGTGATGTGCCGCCTGGTTGGCCGAGACCGTCCTAGGCCGTGGTAGCTACCGCCAGTTCCTCTGGCGCGTGCTGTTCGCGGCGGTCTTGAATCTCTTTACGATCGATGCGCACCGAGCGGGGAGCGGTCAAGCCGATGCGAACCCGTTCGCGGCCTGAGCCTAATACGGTGATGACAATCGAACCGTCAATCACAATCTCCTCACCGATCCTGCGAGATAGCACTAACATCGCGGCTCCTCCGAGATCAATTCCCCAGCCGAATCCAAAAGGCCCCGGGTCGTTAGCCAAATCGCTATCGACCATCGTTGCGGTCCACGCAACATTGCCCGGCGGAACATGCATGTTATGTGCCAAAGCGAATCATCGCCTGGTGTCGGCTGGGCTTGCATCGAGATTCGCCACAAAATGTCCAAGATTCCTCGGCGAGAAAGTCATTGCGACGCAATTGTGAGAATTTAGTAATGCCTTGTTTAACGATGGCGACGCTGCGAAATGGGAATCCATGTTGGTCGTCGTTCGACCAATGCGCGTCGCCATTTGGCGTCACTGTCGCGTTGGATGATCGCCGGCGGGGATGCACGAGAGCAACTGCTCCAGGGTGTCGATGCTCGTTGGCTTGACCAAGTGATAATCAAAGCCGGCGGCCTGGGTCTTGCGGCGATCGTCGTCCTGGCCATATCCCGTCAGGGCAACGATCACCAGTCCTTTCAGTTCCGTCATTTGCCGCAGTCGGCGGGCGACTTCATAACCGTCCATGCCTGGCATGGCGATGTCCAAGAAGACGATGTCAGGCCGGGTCGCGCGAATGGCCTCGATGGCCGTCGGCCCGTCGACAAAGACTTCGACTTCCTGGTTAGCCGCCTTGAGCATCATGGCCAGCGTCTTGGCCGAAGCCGAAATATCATCCACCACCACGATGCGATGCGATGGGACGCCGCCGCTGGCGGCAGGGGGGGCGCTTTCTTGATGGCTGGTCGCAGGCACCGGCTGTTCGAGGACGGGCAGGCGGACAATGAACTCACTGCCGCAACCGGGGCCGTCGCTCTGGGCTTCGACGCTGCCCCCTTGGATTTCGACCAGCGTCTTGGCCAGCGTCAGCCCAATGCCCAAGCCGCCGAACGCGCGATCGAGCGTTTGATCGACCTGGGTGAACATCTCGAACACTTTCGCCAGCATTTCGGGCGGAATCCCCGGCCCGTTGTCCCGAATGCGGATGACAGCTAGCTCCCCTTCGCGCTGGGCCGAGACCCAAATCGAGCCGTTACGCCCCGTATATTTCGCGGCGTTGTGGAGGATATTGCCACACGCCTGCAGCAGCCGGGCGACGTCGCCATTGATGTACAATGGCTGTTCCGGCAAGGAGACCGTCAGTTGATGGCCGCATTGGTTGATCAAGGGTCGGGCCGCTTCGAGCGCGCCGTTGACAATATTGGCCACGTCAACCGGCTGCAAGCGAAGCTGGATTTTGCCGCGGGTAATGCGGGAAACGTCCAGCAGATCGTCGACCAGGCGCACCATCTGGCGCGTCTGGCGCTCGATCATGGTGCGGAGCATTTCCATCTGGCCATGGTCATGCTCGACCCGCGGCCAGAGTTCCAGCGCGTTGCTGATGGGCGCTAGCGGATTGCGGAGCTCGTGGGCCAGGATCGCCAAGAATTGATCCTTGCGGCGATCAGCTTCCTTGAGCGCTTCCTCGGCATGGGACCGCTCGGACACTTCGACCTGCAGCGCGGCGTTGGCGCGGGCCAATTCGGTCGTCCGCTGCGCCACGCGAGCTTCCAATTCGACGTGCAGCTTGCGCAGTTCTTCTTCTGCCCGCTTGCGATCGGCGATCTCGCGTTCCAGTTCCTGGGGGCTGCGCAAGGCGAGGATTTTGGGAGTTGTCGGGATCAGCGCGATCACCGTGGCCCACGACACCAAGGCGGTGATCAGCTTAATTACTCCCGCCAGCCGATAGGCCGGCCACCAGAAGATGATTGCTTCCATCAAATGAGTTGTGCCGCAGCAGAGAATGAACGCGATGAACAGATAAAAGATCGAGCGAAATGGCAGATCGCGGCGGCGAATGGCAAAGTAGGCCAAAACGCAGGGAATGGTGACATAGGCTGCCCAGACTCCCAGATCGGAAATGATATGGAGCCAGCCATGGCCGCTGGTCCAGGCGCCGCAATGCCAGCGCGCTGGAAAATCGGAGGTATCGAACAGCCGAGATAAAAACTCGAACACGACTACGCCCCTTCGATCGCCGCCAGTTCGTGCCAGCAGATCATGTGAAAGTGTTGAGTGAACTCACTTGCGCAACTGGCGCATGTCGACCGTGGATTTTTCCCGAGAGTGACATTGCGCAGTGGTAATGCCATCGTGGGTTTCGTGGCAGTTACCAACAAATCAATCGCGACGAGCAATTCACGGTGGTTGTAGCACTGCGACAAATCGTCCCAGCGTCGTCAAAGTTATCCTGCGCTTAGCAGTCGCCATTATTACACCTCGCGCCACGAAGGGGATTAGTTTGGCGCAATCTTTGCACCCCTTCATGGCTCGCGACCCCGGGAATGCGTAAACTATAGGCGACCGGGACGCAACGGTCACCCAAGCGGGTCCACGAACAAGGCGGGTTGCTTGGCGCCAACTTCCATCAACTTGGGAGGGGTATATGCCCAATGTCATGGTCATTGATGACGACCGTTCGGTCGTCCATCTGGTGCGCGAGGCATTTCGCGACACCGATATTAACGTCAAAACCGCCGCCTCCGCGGCCGAAGGCTTGGCGCTGTTTGAAAAGGATCCGATCGACGTCGTGTTACTCGACGTCGTGCTGCCCAATGAGTCGGGCTTGGAAACCTTTCAAAAGATACACGCCTTCGACGCCAAGCTGCCGATCATCTTCATCACCGCCAGCGGCTCGAGCGACACGGCGATCGAAGCGATGAAGATGGGGGCGCACGATTACATCCCCAAGCCGCTTGATCTGAACAAACTGCGCGCGCAAGTCGAGCAGGCGCTCGATAGCCGGCGATTGATGCAGGTTCCCGTCGGCCTGCCCAACGGCGAGATGGAAGACGACGGTTCCGAGCGGCTTGTCGGCCGCAGCCCGGCCATGCTCGACGTCTATAAGGCTGTCGGGCGCGTCGCCTCGCAAGACGTGACGGTGTTGATCTTGGGGGAAAGCGGCACCGGCAAGGAGTTGATCGCCCGGGCCATCTATCATCACAGCCAGCGCGCCACGGGGCCATTCCTGGCCGTCAATTGCGCCGCGCTGACTGAGACATTGTTGGAAAGCGAGTTGTTCGGCCACGAGAAAGGGGCCTTCACTGGCGCCGACCGTCGGCGCATTGGCAAGTTCGAACAGTGCCACGGCGGCACCATTTTCCTGGACGAAGTCGGCGATATGTCGCCAATGGTCCAGGCCAAGGTGCTGCGCGTCTTGCAGCAACACGATTTTGAACGCGTGGGGGGCAACGAAACCATCAACAGCGATGTGCGAATCATCGCCGCCACGAATCGCTCGCTGGACCAACTGGTGGGCGAGGAAAAATTCCGCGCTGATTTGTTCTATCGATTGAATGACTTTTCGATCACGTTGCCTCCGCTGCGCGAGCGGGAGGCCGATCTGGTGATGCTGTTGGAGCATTTTCTCGAGCGCTTCGCGCGCCAAATGGGGAAGGACGTGCATGGTTTCTCCGCCGAAGCGCTGGAACTGCTGACGCACTACGCCTGGCCCGGCAACGTCCGCGAGTTGCAAAACGTGCTGCGCAAGGCGCTGTTGCAGACCACGGGCCCCGTGATCATGCCCGACGCGCTCCCCAGTGAGCTGCGTGGCTCGCCAAAGCCCGTCAGCGGCGCGGCGGCAAGTGAGTCTCCCAACCGCGACCTGGCCGCTTTCTTGGACGAACGCCTGCGCGCCAACTCGCATCAATTGTTCGCCGAGACGCAAGCGATGATGGAGGCGTATTTGATCACGCGCGTCTTGTCGATTACACACGGCAACCAGTCGAAGGCGGCGCAGATGTTGGGCATCACCCGCGGCAGCTTGCGCAACAAGATTCACGCCCTGGGCATTTCCATCGATCACGTCGTGCAAATCGAGGACGCGGTCGCGGTGAACGGCGCGGCCGTCTAGACAGTCGCGCTTACGAGAAGGCGTCTGCGGACGACACCGCTAGGTCGCCGAGGCCGAAAGTGGGAAGGCTCTCAAGGCCGCGCACAGACGATCGACTTCTTGGCGGAGCAGTTCGATGTCGGTCGTCGCGTCGGCCAGACGGTCCTGATCGGCCAATTCCTCCACGCGGAGCGCCACCTCGCGCACGCAATGGCCATCGAACGTGGCCGACAAGCCTGCCAGACTGTGTGCCGCGCGCCCCACGTCGGCCGCGTTGCCCACGGCCTTTGCGTCGTCGATGCGCGTTAGCAGCACCGGCGAATCTTCACAGAAAAACGCGATCAACTCGGCCATGAGTCGCGTGTTGTCATTCACGCGCCGGAGCGCATTCTTCATATCGAAGAGCAAGGGTTCTGGCCCTCGTGGCACGGCGGCTTGCGCCGGCGCACGTTCTTGCTGATTTGCCTGTTGCGGCGTCATTACTAGAGCCTGTTATTGACTTAAAT
>JAFEBQ010000008.1 GCA_018242585.1 Planctomycetota bacterium | reverse complement strand
GCGGTGGATTAACTAGGATTTAGCTGACTCTCCCATCCTCCCGGAAACCGGTCTGTGCATAGCCCTGTTTGGGACTTGGGAGCCGAGCTAACGGCAATTATCCCCAAATTACAGACGTCTAGGAACCGCAATGAGCGGCTGTCTTGGATTGCTGGCAGGCTTGAAAGCAGGGCGGCACCTTAGGGCGCGGTCGATCGCGTCTTGGTCGGTGGCAATTGCGCGAGCAGGTCGACCAGTTGCAGGGCCGCTTCGGCGCACTCGCTCCCTTTGTTTCCAACCGTGCCGCCGGCGCGTTGCAGCGCTTGCTCCAGGCTGTTCACGGTCAGCACTCCGAACAACACCGGCACGCCGGTGCGAACCGAGATGTCGGCGAACTGGTGGCTGATCGAGCGGTTGATGTGCTCGTCGTGCGTCGTCTCGCCGCGAATCACCGCTCCCAGGCAGATCACCGCCGCGTGCTGGCCGCCGCTGGCCAGCCGCGCCGCCACCACTGGCAACTCAAACGCGCCGGGCACCCAGACCACTTCGATTTGCCCGTCGGGGACGCCATGCTTGGCCAGGGTCCCGAGCGCGCCGGCCAAAAGCCGCGACGTGATCGTCTCGTTATAGCGGGCGACGGCAATCGCCACGCGTGCGCGGGGAGCGACCGGACGACCTTCGAATACTGTTGGACTTGTGGATCCTGGGGGCATGACTTTGGGGCCTCGGCTCGCTTAGCTTTTCATGCTCATCAGGAATTCGGCATTGGTTTTGGTCTTTTGCAGCCGTGTAGTCAGCAGTTCCATCGCGTCGGTCGGGTTCATGTCGTTCAACACCCGGCGGAGCATGCAGACCCGGCGATACTCCTCGGGATCGAGCAGCATTTCCTCGCGGCGCGTGCCGCTGCGGTTGATGTCGATGGCCGGCCAGATGCGCTTGTCGACCAGTTTTCGATCGAGCACGATCTCCAGGTTGCCCGTTCCTTTGAACTCTTCGAAGATCACTTCGTCCATCCTGCTGCCCGTGTCGACCAGGGCCGTGGCGATGATCGTCAGCGAGCCCCCTTCTTCGACCTTGCGAGCGCCGCCAAAGAACCGCTTGGGGCGTTGCAGGGCGTTGGCGTCAACGCCGCCCGAAAGAATCTTGCCCGAGTGGGGCACTTCCGAGTTCCAGGCCCGGGCCAGCCGCGTGATTGAATCGAGGAAGATCACCACGTCGTGGCCGTATTCGACCATTCGCTTGGCCTTCTCGATGACCATCTCGGAAACCTGAATGTGGCGGGCGGCCACTTCGTCGAACGTCGAGCTGATGACTTCGCAGTTCGTGCCCTTGACTTGCCGCTCCATGTCGGTGACTTCTTCCGGGCGCTCGTCGATCAACAGCATGATCACGTAGACGTCCGGATGATTGGCCAGCACCGACTTGGCCATTTTTTGCAGCAAGATCGTCTTGCCGGCGCGGGGCGGGCTGACAATCAGGCCGCGTTGCCCAAACCCGATCGGCACGATCAGGTCCACGACGCGCATGCTCAGTTCCTCGGGCGTGGTTTCCAGGACCACGCGCTTGTCCGGGTGCAGCGGCGTTAGGTCGTCGAAAAAGACCTTGTTCGTCAACAGGTTCGGGTCTTGATAGTTGATCGCCTCGACGCGCAGCAGCGCGAAGTAACGTTCGTTTTCCTTGGGCGGGCGAATCTGCCCCGACACCGTCGCCCCGTTCCGCAAGCCGAACCGACGAATCTGGCTGGGCGAGACGTAAATATCGTCAGGGCACGACAAGTAGTGATAGTCAGGGCTCCGCAAAAAGCCGAACCCGTCAGGCAACACTTCCAGCGTCCCTTCGCCGAACATTAGTCCGTTGAGCTTCACCCGCTCTTGCAGGATCTTGAAGATCAGATCCTGCTTCTTCATCCCCATGTAGTCGGTCAGGTTGGCCTGCCGGGCTTGCTCGATCAACTGGGGCATCGACATCCGCTGCAACTCGGCGATGTGCATATCGCCGCGCTTCAGCCGCTCGTAATGGGCCGCCGTCTCGGGCGAGACCTGGCCGCTGTCGGCTTCCTCGGCCAGTTCTTCGGCCAGCGACAACGGTTCGCGCTCGTCGAACTGGTCGACCGGTCCGCGCATCCGCGGCGGCACACGATTGCCGTCCGCTTCGCGCGGCGCGTTGTCGCGATCGGCTTCGTTGCCGGGGGATCGTTCGTTGCCAGCAGACGCTGGCGCAGCAGTCGTCCGCGCCGCGGCACGCCGCAGCGGATTGGACGAAACGCTTTTTCCATCAGCCATGGTCAGATTCCTCCCGACCGGAGTTCCTTGCGGACGCCGCGATCGCGGCCAGTGACGTGGGATGGGGGGCAGGTAGGTTCGGTCAGAACAAGACGGGTGCAAGACGTGATTGGATTACGGCAGTGACAAGCTGGCGTGGAACGTGCGCGCGACCGGCGTCAAGCGGCATTCCAGCCGTGGGACAGACAGGAGGTCAATCGGTGAAGTGAGGGATAGGACGAACCGGACAGGCAGTGTGCGAACGCAGCGGGCCTGAGCGAAGGGCGCTGGCCATCGGGGGGACGGCCAGTCCGTTCATTCTACACCCCGCCGGGACAAAATTGCGAGTGTCTGTCACTCTTTTCACCGACGGCCAGACCGCCGCGCCGTATCAACATCGGGCCGAATAACCGGGAAATCCCGCCCGAATTGCCGCTAGCGCGATAGTTAGGGCAAAGCCGTCAGGCGCTACCGATAAGTGGCCAAAGTGGGTAGCAAAGTTCGCGACGTGAGCGGAAGGGCTTAACTCTTGGCCTTGGCCGTCACGTGGTCCTGCCAGAACTTGGCCACTTGCTCGCGAGTGTGTTCCAGCGAGCCTGAATTGTCGATCACCACGTTGGCTCGGCGGCGCTTGCCCTCGACCGGATCCTGGGCGGCCCGGCGACGGTCCAACTCGGCCGCGTCCCAATCGCGCTCCAAGGCTCGTTGCTCGCACAGGGCGGACGGAGTGTCGACAAAGATGATCGTGTCGCAGAACTTGTCCCAGCCGGCTTTCAACATCACCGGCGCGTCGAGCACGGCGGCGATCTTGCCCGCGGCGCGGAATCCGGCCGCCTGGTCCAGCAGCTTCTGCCCGATCAGCGGGTGCAATAACTGTTCGAGATAGTGCAGATCCTGCTGACCGCGCTCGGTGCCGGCAAAGACCAGTCGCGCGAGCGCCGGGCGGTGAACATGCCCATCGGGGGCGAAGATCGACATTCCCCACCGCTCGCGGGCCGCGGCGCGGACGTCGTCGCGGCGCAGCAGTTCGTGCCCCGCGCGGTCCCCGTCAAGCAGACCTGCGCCTAGCTCCGTGAGCAGGTGCGCGACCACACTCTTGCCGCTCGCCACGTCACCTAGTAGTCCAATGATCAGCATCGCGTTGTGCCTGTTGTTGCTACGTTTGAACTGTCAATGCGGCCCGCGTAAATCCTTCTCCCCTCGGGAGAAGGTGGCCGAAGGCCGGATGAGGGTCACCTGTCCAGCAGCGCCGCGCTAGCCTGACTCTTGACCCTCATCCGGTTCGCTGCGCTCACCACCTTCTCCCGAGGGGAGAAGGGTTCCCGACAACCATTATGCATAACTCTCGGTGTCTGCCCAATTGTGGCCGGTCTTGACATCGACCTTCAGCGGCACGGCCAACTCGCGCACGCCGGCCATTTCCTCGCGGACCATGGCGGCCAGCCGGTCGATTTCCTCGGGGGGCGCCTCGAAGATTAATTCGTCGTGAATCTGCAGCAGCATCTTCGCTTGCCAGGTTTCGCGCCGCAGCCGGGCGTGAATCGCGATCATCGCTTGCTTGATCAGGTCGGCCGCCGAGCCCTGGATCACGGTGTTAATGGCCGTCCGTTCGGCCAGGTTCCGTTGCCGCCCCGCATCGGGGCGCACGCCCGAGATCGCCCGTCGCCGGCCGAACAAGGTGCTGACAAAGCCTTGCGCGCGGCAGTCCTTCAATACACCCGACAGGAACGACTCCACGCCAGGATAGCGGGCAAAGTACGCGTCGATGAACTGGGCCGCCTGCGTTTGGTCGATGTCAAGCGCCTTGGCCAGCCCGAACGGGCTTTGCCCATAGATGATGCCGAAGTTCACGGCCTTGGCCGCGCGGCGCATCTCGCGGGTCACGGCGTCGAGCCCGACGTTGTAGACCTGGCTGGCCACGAGCGTGTGAATGTCCTCGTCGCGCTCAAAGGCGGCAATCAGCGTCGCGTCGCGACAGTAATGGGCCAGCACGCGCAGCTCAATTTGCGAATAGTCCGCCGCCAACAGCAGCCAGTCATCGCGCCCCGGCAAGAACGCCGAGCGGATTTCGCGCCCCGCGTCGGTTCGAATCGGAATGTTCTGCAGGTTCGGATCGCTCGAACTCAATCGCCCCGTCGCCGCGACGGCCTGATGGAACGAGGCATGCACGCGCCCGGTGCGCGGATTCACCAGTGTCGGCAACGCATCGAGATACGTCCCTTTCAGCTTGGCGTACTGCCGGTACTCAAGAATCTTGCGGGGCAGGGCGTGCAGATGGGCCAGCGCCTCGAGCACGTCGGCGTCGGTGCTGGGGCCCGTCTTGGTCCGGCTTTGCACCGGCAGATTCAATTCGGTGAACAGGACTTGTTGCAGTTGCTTGGGCGAATTGATGTTCAGCGAATGACCGGCCAACTCGTAAATCTCTTTTTCCAGCGCGACGAGCCGGCCGCCGTAATCATCGCTCAGCGCTTTCAACCGCGGTACGTCGACACGAATGCCGTTGAACTCCAACTCGGCCAGCACTTCGACCAGCGGCATCTCCAGCGATTGGAACAGCGGCTCAAGCTGCGCCTCAGCGAGTTTCTGTTGCAGGATCGGCAACAGCCGCACCGGCACGTCGGCGTCTTCGCTGGCATAGTCCGACACCAACTGCGTGTCGACTTCATCCATCCGCTTCTGGTTCCGACCGCTGCCGATCAACTCGTCGATTGTGATCGTTTTATGATTGAGGTAGCGCGCGGAAAGCTCGTCGAGGTTATGGTTCCGTTCGCCTGCTTCGAGCAGATAGCTGGCCACCATCGTGTCGAACGCCAGCCCTTGCAGCTCAACCCCCTGGGTGCGCAGGACGAGCATGTCGTACTTCAGGTTCTGGCCGATCTTTTTGATCGTGGCATCTTCAAGCAGGGGACGCAGCGCCGCCAGAGCGACCTCGGGCGCAATCAGCTTCGCGCCGGCTGGCCCGCGCACTGGAACATACGCCGCCTCGCCCGGCGCCCAGCCGAAGGAATAACCCACGATCTCGGCCTGGGTCGGATTGACGCTGGTTGTTTCGGTATCGAACGACAGCACCTTCCGCTCGGCCAGCTTCTTGACCAACGCGGCAAACGCCTCGGGCGTGTCGACCAACTGGTAGTTCGCTTCCCAGACGGCTGGCGTGGCCGCCTGTTGCAACGCACGGAACTGGTCGGCAAAGCGGTGAAAGCCGTACTCGCCGCACAACTCGATCAGCGCCGGCACATTCAGCCGACCGGCTTGTCCGGCAGCCCAGTCGATCGGCACCGGGGTGTGAGTGTCGAGCCGCACGAGTTGGCGACTGAGCATGGCTTGTTCGCGGCCATTGCGGAGGTTCTCGCGCTTCTTGTCGCCGGCCACCTCGTCGACACGTTCAAGCAGTTTGTCGAGGGTGTCGAACTTTTCCAGCAGTTCGCGCGCGGTCTTGGGGCCGATCTGCGGCACGCCGGGAATGTTATCGACCGAGTCGCCGACTAGGGTCTGGAAGTCGACCACCTGGTCCGGGCGCACCCCCCAATCTTCTTTCAGCGCCGCGGCGTTGTAGACGATGTCCTTGCGGACGTTGTAAATCTTGACCCGCTCGGTGATCAATTGGCGGCAGTCCTTGTCGGCAGTCACCAGGTAGCACTCCCCCCCTTGTTCGTCGGCAATGCGCGCCACGGTCGCCAGCACATCGTCGGCTTCATAACCCGGCAAGCGCAAACGGGGAACGCCCAGCGCCGCCGTCATCCGCTCGATGATCTCGAACTGGGGTGCCAGATCGGTCGGCATCTCGGCCCGTTTCCCCTTGTAGGGCTCGAACAGCGTGTGCCGGAACGTCGGCTCGGCCGTGTCGAAGGCACAGAACAAATAGTCCGGCTTCTGCTTGTCGAGCATCATCAACAGGTCGCGCGTGAAGCCGAACACCGCGTTCACCGGCTCGCCGCGCGGACTGGTCATTTCCGGAATGGCGTGAAAGACCTGGAAGATCAGCGAGTTGGCGTCGACGACCCAGACCGATTTGCCACGCAGATCGGGAACCTCGGCGCTGGTTGAGGCATCGGCAGGCGGCAAAGCCGCCGGCTTGGTATCAGTGATCGAAGCCGTCGCGGCCCGGAGCTTCTTGGCCGGTTTGGCGGTGGTGGTCGCTGAGGTGGCGGCCTGGGCCGAGGTTTCTTCCTCGCCGGTCATGCCAGGGAGCGTGGTCTGTCGCGAGCGTGGAGGCATATCAGAAAAGCGCTGGCTGATGGGTGTCGATGCTGGTTCGGTTCCGCTTGGCTTGGGCCGGGACGCCAAGCGGCCACGGCCGGCCATTCAGGCGGAAAAGCCGCGGGAAACCCCGGGGACATTGGCCCCCAAACCGGGGGCGCTTTGGCCGCTGGCGGACGAATTATACGGGGTGTTCGGGCCGTTCGTGGTGGGGCAGAACCGATTTTGCCGACCCCACGGGCGACAAGCCGCTAAATGTAGAACCCCCTAGGACTTGTTGCAAATATTTCTTTGACCCTCTCGGGGCGTCTATTTAGACTCGACCTTACGCACCGATGCCGGATACGGCGACCGGCCGGAGCGCTTTTCTGTACGTCGCCAGCGACGTTCGTCTCTCCCTTTAGCGGTGTTGCTATGGCAAGTGGTGAAAACCAAGGGTTGCAGATCGCAATCATCATTCTGTTCATCGTGGTCATCTGTCTGGCGGTGGGAACCTTCATGTTCTTCAATCAGAACACGACGAACTACGCCCGCTACAAGGCTGAACAAGACAAGGTGACCGAAGGGGACAAGTCGTTCCGCGCCGAGCTGGCCAAGGTGACCAAGCTGATGCAATTCATCGGCCTGCCCGAAGACGCCGACATCGACAAGGCCCAGGCGACCTTCGTTGAGGACAAGGGGAAGTACTTTTCGGCCCTGCCCGAGGAAAGCCAGGTCTATCGCAAGGCGATCGAAGCGCTGGCCGCCACGACGTTGAAACTGCAAGACGAAAAGAACACGGCCCAGGCCAAGATCACCGAGCTCGAGGCCGTGAACGACGCCACGCGCAAGGCGACCGAGGAACAAGTCAAGACGGCCAACGAAGCCCGCATGAAAGCCGAGATGGACTTGGCCACCGAGAAGGCCAAGTTCATGGAAGCCCAGAAGAACGCCGACGGCGAAATGAAGAAACTAGCCGATCAACTGGCCAAGGCCCAGCAAGACGGGGCCGCCGAACTGGATAAGGCCAACAAGACGGTCGAAGCCTTGACCAAGCAGATCGCCACGACCGATGGCAAGGTGAAAGTCCAGTCAGACAAGATTCGCGATTTGCTCGGTAATCGTGACATCGAGTTGGACGATGGCGAAATTCGCGTCGTTGACGCCCGCACGAACACGGTCTGGATCAATGTCGGCTCGGCGGACGCCCTGCGCACGCAGATCACGTTCGACGTCCACTCGCCCGACGCGGCCGCTTCGGACGTAGCCGCCCGCAAGGGAGCGATCGAAGTCACCAAGATCATGGGCGAGCACCTGGCCGAGGCGCGAATCACCGATCAGAAGCCGCACACGTTCCTGCTGCCCGGCGACAAGATTTACACGTCGCTGTGGGATCCGGGCCGCCCCGAGCACTTTGCCATCGTGGGGCGCATTGACTTTGACGGCGACGGCTCGGACGACCGTGAAAAGCTGAAGAACATCATCGCCCTGTCGGGTGGCGTCATCGACGCCGAAGTCGACAATGACGGCAAGACGACCGGCAAGATCACGTCGGACACGCGCTACATCATCGAAGGTCCGATTGCCGAACGCGCCCGCACCCAGATCGAAAAGCTGACCAAGGAAGGCGAGACGATGGGGGCCGTCCGCGTGGGCGTGGACCGCTTCTTGGATAGCATCGGCTACCGGGCCACGGCCATCACGGCCCGTTACGGCCTGGGGAGCGACGTGACGAAATTGCGCACACCGCCGCAAATTGGCCGCGGCGCCAGCGGTTACACCGACGCGTTCAAGGCTCGCAAGGTGCAGCGCTTGCCCAGCGATCCTGCTACCAGCGATTCGTCGAGCGCCGCGAGCGCCGGCACCCCCGCCGGCGGCGCCACGCGGTATTACCGATTCCCCTAAGCGGCCTGAGCGAATATCGCACCTAGCCCTCGGCCCAAACAGCCGGGGGCTATTTTTTGCGCGCTAGGTCGCGGCCGCTGTGCGCAATGGTCTTTGCATTGAGGGCCAACGGCCCGACTCATACCAGCCTGGGGCGACGCCCCAGGTCTTAATGGCGAAATCGATGCGAGGGCTGAAGGCCCGACCCATTCGGCGCTAGTGCGCAATTTCAAGCATGGTGCGGGCCTTCAGCCCTTGAGTTCTCATGGGCCAACGATACCTGGGGCGTTGCCCCAGGCTGGTATGGGGCGCACCTTTGGTGCTCAGGAAACCAAAGGAGTTTGTGGCTCGATTGAGTTAGCTGGCTTGAACAGCAGCCGACTTCTCAACGGCCACATCGCCGGCCGGGGCTTCTTCGGTTGCGAACAGACGCGCTTCCAGGGTGCTGAGCAGAGCCTCGGCATCGCCCCAATCGGGTTCCAGCGTGCCGCGCTCGAAATGCGCCGGTTCGAAGAATAATTCGGCCGGTTGTGTCAGGCCGCGAAACTCGGCCAACCGCCGCAGGCAGCGAGTCTCGGGCCGTGCCAGCCCGTGGGCTCGGCACAACTGCCGAAACAACGCAACCGGATTGTGATAGTTCCGTCGCCGATCCTGACGCGACAGAAAGCGTTGCAGGATGGCAAACGCCGCGACCACGGCCACGGCGATGCCCAGCCAGGCCAGCGCGTCGCTGCTGGACAATTGGGCCCGCTTGCCGCGAAAGCCGCTCCCCATGCCGCGAAACAGGTTGATGTCGGCCCAGAGCGTGGCGTTGAACAGCCAGGTCATCATGTGCGGGCCTCCGTCGCAGCGGGGGCCGGTGGCATGGTGAGCACGATCTTGGGCGTGCCGCGGGCGCTAATCTGGCGCAGGCTCTCGGCCGCGCTTTCTTGCACGGTCAGGCTGGTGTCATTCAACGCGTCGTTCAGCGCGGCGCGGGCCAAATCGCTGTCCGAGTCGGCCAGCGCCGCGGCGGCTTCGCTGCGCACCAGGTGATCGTCACCCATCAGCAGCTCGATGATCGTTTCCTCGACTTGCGGGACGGCTTGCATGAAGCGGGACACGTTCAAAGCCCGCATCCGCCGCTTGCCCGAGGCGTTTTGCAGTTCCTGGCGCAACGACGCCAGCGCTCGCACGTCGACCCGCTTGACCAGCACACCGGTCGAGCGGCGAACTTCGTCGTCGAGCATGTCGAAGGCCGACAAGAACCGGGCGAAGTTGAACTCGGCCAGGCTGTCGCGCGACGCCTGGCGCACGGCCTGGTGCGGGCTGTCGATCAGCTCGACCAGCAGCGACAAAGCCTGCGGAATGTTGCGCTGGCGCAGCTGCCCGGCCGCGGCGGCCTGAACCAGGGGGTCCGTGTCGCGCAGCCCGCGCAGCACCAGTTGATTGGCTTCGGCGCCCGGGTAGTTTTCCAGGGCCAAGAGCGCCGCGCGGCGGCCGCCGACATTGCCCGTGTCGGCAATCTTGACCAGCCAGTCGTAGACCGCGGCGGGCTTCATGCCCGAGCTGGTCATCAGCTTGACGGCGCTGAACTGGCCGGCTTCGTCCAATTGCTTGAACAGTTGATCGTCATCGCGCAGCCAGGCAAAGCCGTTCATCCGCTTCAGGCCGTGCCGCGCCGCGGGGGTCGGCTCGGCGCCGATCTTGCGAAGCAATAGCTCGACAAACCGCCGATCGGTTCGGTGCGAGATCACGCCCAGCATGGCCGACGGCGCTTGGCTGTCTTCCAGATAGCTGAGCACCAGCCGCATCACGGCCAACCGGCCGCTGTGCGTCAGCATGTTGATCAGTTGCCGATAGCAGGGGTCGAGCGGATCGCTCAGCTTCTTGAGCAGCACCGAGTTGTCGCGGCCAGCGATCAACAGGAACGCTTCGACGATCTCGTCGCGGTGGGCATGTCCGGCGCGGTCGAGCGATTGTTCCAGGCTGACCGCCACGTGGCGTCGCACCATTTGCGGGTCGCGGCGCAGGCGGATGTCGGGAGGCGAATACAGCTCTTCGTATAGCAGCTCGGTCAGCGACAACAACGTCGCGGCGCAGCGATCGGCGTTGGGGTTGGCCGGCTCGTCAGCGGCGTTGAGCAGGGTGGGGATCAGATCGTACTCGCGGAACCGCAGCGCGGCCTGGCAGCCGTTGTCACAAACCTGGGGGTCGGCGTCGAGGACGGCGTCGCGCAGCGCCTGGGTCATACGGCCGCGATGCTCGTCCAGAATGGTTAGCCAATCGACGGGCAACGTGTGCCAGCGTCGGACCAGGTACAACTGGCCCGCGACCGACCGCCGTTCGAGCAAAGCGCGCAGAGCGGCATGTTGGATGTGCTGTGTCGGCGACTCGAGCGCCCGCAGCAGCAGATCGACCGCCGCTTCGTTTTCTGTCTGTGACAGAAACTCGAATGTTTTGGAAAGGCCCGCCTTCACGTGCTTAAGCGCTCGCCCAGCGCTCCTCGCGCAATTTCAAATTCTGCCCGATCAAAGCTAGGTCACGCCCCGGAGTGCTGGGGTGAAACTACCGGAGATGGCTGGCGGAAACGGGTCTGACTTGATTTGTTGGGCCGACCCGCCGAAACTGGAGCTGGAATAACCGGTATAACACGTACGACCGATGGGCCGAGCGAGATAGAAAGCCTTGGTCCGGTCGGTGACTCCCGGCATTTGTCCTTCCCTGTACGAGCGGAAACTATGGCTGCCGCGACCTCGAAGACCGATTTGCTGAACCGCGAGTTTCTGGAAATCCGGGCCAAGATCCTGGAACTGGCCGCGGCGCTCGACCGGCTGGACCGAGCCGCCGGGGCGCTCCCCGGCGACGAGCGCATGCCGCGGATCGCGCGTGGCCTGGCCGAGTTGCAAGCCCGCGAGCCGATGCGTGCCGAGCGCGTGCAACAGATATTTTCGCTGGGATTCGATGCCGAGTGGCGCACCAAGATGGATGTCGACTCCGGGCGGAAATAGAGCTCGCCACGGAGGCACGGAGACGCGGAGGTTTGCACGGAGGGGAGAGAGGAAGCAGGGGGGAAGGGGATCGGGAGAAAGAGGAAGCACTTTACGCGAGTTGTGCGCTGCGCTCATCACGTGGCTTGAAGCAGCCCTTCTCCCTCCGGGAGAAGGTGGCCGATAGGCCGGATGAGGGTGCCGTTTCAATCTTCATTGTCAACGCATCGACGTAGTTGACCCTCATCCGGTTCGCTGCGCTCACCACCTTCTCCCGGGAGGAGAAGGGTTTGATATTGTCCACAGAGTCATTGTCATTCAAGCCGATCAGCCGCTATGGACTACATCGACCCGCATATTCACATGGTCTCGCGCGTGACCGACGACTACGAGACGTTGGCCAAGATGGGCTGCGTCGCCATGAGCGAGCCCGCCTTCTGGGCAGGTTTCGACCGGGGCAGCGTTGACGGCTTTCGCGACTATTTCCGGCAACTGACCGAGTTCGAGCCCAAGCGGGCCGGCTGGTACGGGCTGCAACATTTCACCTGGCTGTGCATCAACGCCAAGGAAGCCGAGAACGTCAAGCTGTCGCGCGAAGTGATCGCGATGATTCCCGAGTTCCTCAATCGTCCCGGCGTGCTGGGTATTGGCGAGATCGGACTGAACAAGAACACGCGCAACGAGTCGATCGTGTTCCTCGAACACTTGGACCTGGCGGCCAAGACCAACGAGCTGATCCTGATTCACACGCCCCACCTGGAAGACAAGTTCCGGGGCACGAAGATGATTCTCGACATGCTGTGCGACGATCGCCGACTGGAGCGTCAGCGGGTACTGGTCGATCATGTCGAGGAGCACACCATCAAGGCGGTGAAGGACGCGGGTTTCTGGGCTGGCATGACCTTGTACCCAGTCAGCAAGTGTACGCCCCAGCGGGCCGTCGACATGGTCGAGATGTACGGCCCGGAAAAGCTGCTGGTCAACTCGGCCGGCGACTGGGGCCCCTCGAAACCAACGGCCGTGCCGGACTTCATCCTCGAGATGCGTCGCCGCGGACATCCCGAGTCGCTGATCCGCCGCGTGGTCTACGAGAACCCCATCGAGTTCTTCCGGCAAAGCCGGAACTTCAACTTCACCCCGCGAGCCGAAGCCTGATGTCGGCGATTTTGGCGCGAGCGAACACCTGGTGGATCATTCTGCGCATCTGCCTGGAAGAGCGGCTGGTCTACCGGGCCGACTTCGCGCTGGGGACGCTGATGCGGTTCCTGCCGATTGTCACGATGGTCTTCCTGTGGGAAGCCGTTTTCTCCGCCTCGGCCAGCGAGACGATCGGCGGCTATTCCAAGGACAAGATGATCGCGTACTTGCTGCTCACCATGGTCAGCCGTGCGTTCAGCAGCATGCCAGGGCTGGCCTCGGGCATCGCTGGCCAGATTCGCAGCGGCGAGGTCAAGAAGTATCTGATCCAGCCGATCGACATGCTCGGCTTTCTGCTCTTGAGCCGCATCGCGCACAAGCTGGTCTACTATGTCGTGGCGATCGCGCCGTTCGCCTTGGTGTTTTGGATCATGCGCGGCTACTTCGCCGGCTGGCCCGAGCCGCAAGTGCTGGCGGCGTACTTTTTGGCGCTGATTCAGGCGTTCCTGCTGGGCTTCTTTCTCGAAGCGACGATCGGCATGATCGGGTTCTGGTTTCTGGAAGTCAGCTCGCTGCTGTTCGTGTATATGCTGTTCAGTTTCTTTCTGTCGGGGCACATGTTCCCGATCACCATGCTCGAAGGCTGGGCCGGCCAACTGGTGCAAGCGATCCCGCTGCAATACCTGACCTACTTTCCCGCCGCCATTTTCGTCGGCGAGATTCATGGCGACGCATTGGTGCGAGGGTTGTGGATTCAAGCGGCTTGGGTCTTGTTCTTCATGTTGACCAGTCGCGTGGCCTGGAACCTGGGCCTGCGGCGATATAGCGGCTTTGGCGGCTGAAATAATGCAAGAAACGTCTCCCATCACCGACGCTCGCGAAGTCCGTCCCAGTTACTGGGGTGTGTTCCGGACGTTCTTGCGCAACAGTCTGGTCCGGGCGATGATGTTTCGCGGGAACTTTCTGCTCGATACGTTCACGTCGTTGACCTGGATGGCGATGCAGCTCGGCTTTTACAAGCTGGTGTTTCAATTCACTCCTTCGATCGGCAACCAGACCGGCTGGGGCGAATACGAGTTCTACACGTTCATCGCCACGTCGCTGATCATCAACAGCCTGGTACAGACGTTCTTCATGCCGAACCTGAGCGAGTTCAGCGACCTGATCCGCACGGGCAACCTGGACTTCGCGCTGTTGAAGCCGATCGATACACAATTCCTGGTGTCGTTGCAAAAGGTCGAGTGGTCGGCGCTCGGCAATTTCTTGTTCGGCGTGGCGCTGCTGGGCTGGTCGGTCGTGCAACTCGACGTGCCGCTCGGCCCGGCTCAGTGGTTGCTGTATCCGATTTATGTGCTGTGCGGCGTGGCGATCTTTTACGCCGTGATGGTGCTGATGTCGAGCCTCAGCGTTTGGATGGGGCGGAACGAGAACCTGTACGACTTCTGGTTCTACATCACCAACTTTTCGCGCTACCCGATGGAGATCTATCGCGGGCCGGTCGGCGAACCGCTGCGCTGGACATTCACGTTCGTCGTGCCGATTCTGGTCGTGGTGAACGTGCCGGCCCGGGCGCTGGCCTGGCCGCTCGAGCGCCAACAAAGCTGGCTGGCCGCCTACGCCGTGGGCATCGCGGTGGTCAGCCTGCTGGTCACGCGCCGGCTGTTCCTCTGGGCGCTGAACAGCTACCGCAGCGCGAGTAGCTGAGGGGGGTTAGCCACGGAGTCACGGAGTTGGGCACGGAGGGGAAGCAGGGGTGGCTATCGCCAAGCACCAATGTCCAAGTTCCAATGACCAAGGTAGTGCATAACCTCATCTTGGTCATTGGGATTTGGGCATTGGTCATTCTCGTTTATCTGCTCCGTGCATCTCTCCATGTCTCTGTGTCTCCGTGGTTGGTCCCCGCGGTAGCGAACCCCCAGGCCGAGTGACTATGATACCAGACCGCGCTGGCCCGCCGCGCGTGTTCCCATTCGAGCCAGGATCATCGCATGCAACTCGCCTTTAGCTCCAACGCCTACATGAACTTCTCGATCGAGGAGACGATCGCCCGGATCGCTTCGATCGGTTACGTCGGCATCGAGGTGCTGGCCGACGTCCCCCACGCCTGGCCGGCCGGGTTGTTGCCCGAGCGGCGTGCCGCCATTCGCAGCGCGCTGGCACAGCACAAGCTGCAAGTCTCGAACGTCAACGGCTTCATGATGAACGCGGTGGCCGACCCGCGGCAGCCTTACTGGCATCCGTCGTGGATCGAGCCCGATCCGCACTATCGGGCCATCCGTCGCGAGCATGTGAAGCGAGCGCTGCGCCTGGCCGCCGAGATCGGCGCCAAGTGTCTGCAAACCGAACCGGGCGGGCCGCTCGAACCGGGGCAGTCGTGGCACGACGCGGCCAATGTCTTCTATGAAGAGCTGATGCCTTGCGTCGAGGTGGCCGAGCAGGTCGGAGTGAGTCTGCTGATCGAGCCGGAACCAGGGCTAATGATCGAACGGTTCGACCAGTATTTGGAGTTCGCCGCGCGCATCGACTCGCCCGCCGTGGGCTTGAACTTCGATATTGGCCACGCCTACTGTGTCGGCGAGGACCCGCAAGATTGGGTCGAGCAGATGGCGCCCCACACGCGGCATTATCACTTCGAGGACATTGCCGCGACGCGCGTCCATCAGCATATGGTGCCGGGACGCGGCGCGATCGATTTCGACGCCACGCTGGCCGCGATTGCTAAAACGAATTACACCGGCTTCGTGACGATCGAACTGTACCCGTACGTCGACGATCCCGACGCCGCCGCCCGCGAGGCGTACAACTACATCACCGCGGCTATGAAGCGGGTGGGCATTCCATCGAAGAAGTAAAGCCAACGGCAAGAACACCTCTCCCTCGATGGGAGAGGTCGCGAGCGCAGCGAAGCGGGTGAGGGTGAAAACGTCGCAGGCCGGGTGGCAATGCACAACTGGGACGCGCTCTGGGCGCAAAGTCGTTTGGCTCGCAACGTCTCTACCCTCCCCCAGCCCCGCCCTGGCAGGGAGGGGTGTTTATCGGTGATTGTGTTGAGATGGTGACGATGGACCGCGTCAAAGCTTATGCCCAGTTGTTGCGTGTGCCCAACGTGTTCACCGCGTTGGCCGATGTGATCATGGGGGGCTTGCTGACTGGCGGCTGGTACGAGAACCGGTCGGCATGGTTGCTGTTGATCGCCGGCTCGGCCGCGTTCTATCTGGCCGGCATGGTGTTGAACGACGTTTACGATTTCGAGGTCGATCAGGTCGAGCGCCCCGAGCGCCCCTTGCCGAGCGGGCGGATCAGCCTGGCCACGGCCCGCGCCTTGGGCTGGGGATTGATGTCGGCCGGCTTGGGCTGCGCTTTCGGGTCGGCGGCGCTGCGCCAGCCCGTGGCGACCAATACGTTGATCGCGGCCGGGGCGCTGGCGGCGGCGATCGTGGCCTATGACGCCTGGCTCAAGTCGACGCCGCTGGGACCGGTGGCGATGGGAACTTGCCGCGCGCTGAATGTGATGCTTGGCGCGAGCGTGGCCGCCGATGGTTGGGCGCCGCTCCACTTTCGAGTGGCGCTGGGGCTGGGGGTCTACGTGGCCGGCATCACCTGGTTCGCGCGGACCGAAGCCGAGACCAGCAACCGGACCCAGCTGGCGCTGGCCACGCTGGTGATGATGGCCGGCATTGGCACCGTCTGTACCGCGACACAGCGCGAATGGTTCGCCGCCCGACAGGGGCCCGTCATGTGGAGCTTGCTGTGGGTGGCGTTGTCGCTGCCAATCGCGCTGCGGACGTTTCGCGCCGTGGGCGAGCCGGCCCCCGAGAATGTCCAGCGAGCGGTCAAGCACGCGATCATGTCGCTGATCGTGATCGACGCGGCGGCGGCGCTCGGCGCGATTGGGCCGCAGGCGATGTTTCTGCTCGCGCTGCTGCCGCCGGCCATGCTCCTGGGCCGCTGGGTTTACTCGACGTAAGATTCGCCAAAGGCGAGCTCCTACACCTCTCCCTTTAAGGGAGAGGTCGCGAGCGCAGCGAGCGGGTGAGGGTGAGAACGTCGCTGGCCGAGCGGCAATGCATAACTGGGACGCGCACTGGGCGCAAAGTCGTTTGGCTCACAAGGACTTTACCCTTCCCCCGCCCCTCCCTGAAAGGGAGGAGTGTTTATCGCTCGCCGCACCTAACTGCGCGCCGATGGTGTGGCGAGATTGGTTTTTTGACCATCACCAGCCGTAGTAGAAGCGCGGTCCCAGGACCGGAGCGCGATAGACCATCACGCCAGGATAGTAGTACGGGGCGACGACGACCGGCCTGTACGTGACCACCGGCGCGTAAGCGACCACGGGGGCACAGTTGTAGCACGGGGCCACCACCACCGCGCGGTGACGCCAGCCAGCCATGGCCGTCGTACCGATGCTCAAAACCACCAACATTGCGGCCAACATCAACAGACGCTTCATCAAAGTTCCTCCTTCAGCGGGTTGGACGATCGCGCGGCCAACCCCATAATGGACCGGCGGCTGGATCGTCTGGCGACGGCCAGTAGCGGCCCTGCGCGGTTCGCAAAAGCCGGGGGTGAAAAGCCCTGGTGACCGTCAATGTCCAGCTAGCTTACCCGTGTTGACAGGTTTGGCAACCCTTTCCGCGAGAAACTAACCGATGCCCGATACGGTGATTCTGCTTTCGGTCCCCGGCTTGCGTGCCGGCGACTTGGCCGCGATGCCCAACTTGCGCGCGTTGACCGAGCGCGGCGACATGGCCTCGCTGGTCCCCAGCTTTCCGGCCGTCACCTGCCCGGTGCAAGCCAACATGACCACGGGAGTTACGCCCCGCGAGCATGGCGTGGTGGCCAACGGCTTCTACTATCGCGACAAGCGCGAAGTCGAAATGTGGACCGCCTGGAACCAGTGCATCGAGCGGCCGCAGATTTGGGATCAGCTTCACCAGCACAACCCGGCGATCCGATCGGCGGTCTGGTTTCCCCTGCACAGCAAGGGTGCCGGCACCGATTACATTTGCACGCCCGCGCCGATTCACAATCCGGACGGTAGCGAGTCGTTGTGGTGCTACACCAAGCCGACCGAGATGTACGGCACGCTGCGCGACCGGCTGGGACATTTTCCGCTGATGCACTTTTGGGGGCCGCTGGCCAATATCAAGTCGACGGCCTGGATCGTCGACTCGGCCGTCGTGGCGGCCGCCGAGTATCGGCCACAGTTCTTCTACATCTATTTGCCCCACCTGGACTACGCGGCGCAAAAGCTCGGCCCCGATAGCGAAGCCGCGCGACGCGCACTCGGCGAGCTTGACGAGACGATCGGCCGGCTGGTGGTGGGTGTGCGCGCGGCCTATGGCTCGCCCGAGCCATTGTGGCTGGTGGCAAGCGAGTACACGATCACGCCGGTCAATCATGTGACGTATCCGAATCGCGTGTTGCGTCAGGCGGGCTTGCTGGCCGTGCGCGAAGCCGAGGGGGGCAGCTCTGACAGCGGAGAGGTGATCGACTTCGCCGGCAGCCGGGCCTGGGCGCTGGTGGATCATCAGTTCTCGCACGTCTTTGTGCCGAACGCGGCCGACGTGGGGCGCGTGGTCGATCTGTTTCGCGGCCACGAGGGAGTTGCCGAGACACTGACCGGCGAAGATCTGGCGCGCTATGAACTAGACCATCCCCGCTCGGGCGAAGTGGTGCTGGTGTCGCAGCCCAATTCGTGGCAGGCGTATTACTACTGGCTCGACGACGCGCGAGCGCCGAAGTTTGCCCGCACGGTCGACATTCACCGCAAGCCGGGCTACGACCCGGTGGAGTTGCATTTCGACCCGGCTACGAAGAGCATTCCGCTCGACGCGAACTTGATCAAAGGTTCACACGGCGCGCCGGCGCTGGACGATGCGCAGCGCGGCATGCTGCTCACTTCAGAACGGGGCGTAGTCGCCGGCCGCAGCCTGGCCGACACCGACGTGTGCTACCTGGTGCTACGGCAATTCGGCATCTGACCGTTTTATCCCAGCAAGAGGGAATTGAACCGCAAAGACGCAAAGATCGCTAAGAAATGCGGGGAGTTAAACGCAGAGGACGCAGAGCGGCGCGGAGAAATAATGATTGAGTGATTACTCTCTGCGAAACTCTGCGTCCTCTGCGATTCAAACTGCCTTTTGTCTTCCCTTCGCGCCCTTTGCGTCTTGGCGGTGAACTCGTTCTTCTTGAGGAAGAACTCACTTGCCCGACGCGGCTACGGCGGCGAGCGCTTCGATGTTGCGGATGAATGTTGCCGTCGAGATCAACGGCTCGGTTTCCGAAACCTTCAGCGTCTTAGTTTTGGCTGGTTCCAGCCAGCGCCCCTGGCTGTCAATCGCGGTGACCGCGGCGCGAGCGATGCCCGCCAGGGACGGATTCACCTTGCTCGGCCTGCGGCGCAGTTGCGACATGACCGATGACTTGGGGGGGCCGTTCTTCAGCAGCTTCTCGTACAGCGGCCGGAGCCGTTCGACACGCGACGGAACGATGAACGCGTAGTGGGTCGGCATGTCGCTGTTGTCGTACGTCAGTTCGTATTCCTTGGTAAAGTACATCGGCCGGTTCGTGCCGAATTCATAGAACCGGGCCAGCCGCCCGTCGGGCAATCGCGACTTGTCCAGGTAGTCGAGCGCCCGGCCGATCGGCTTCAGGAACTTCTCCTCGCCCGACGCCTCGTACAACAGCATCAGGCTTTCGATCACCGATTGCGACTCACCGCCGGTGACTGACGGCGGCTCGAACTTGCGGGCCCAAGCTGGGTGCATTTCGGCGTCGTATTGCTGGGCCCAGGCGGGTTGCGGCTCGGGCAATTGGGCCAGAATCATAAAGTCGCCACAATGTTTGGCCGCGTCGGTGTACTTGCTCGACTGGTAGACGAGGCCCGCTTCGAGCATCACCTCGATCATGTCCCCCATCGCGTTGTCGTTGAACGTGTAGAAGCTGTTGTACTTCACATTCGGGAAGGTGCGCGACCATTCCTGGGGGAACGACGCGGCGACGACCGGAAACTTCTCTCGCTCGGGGGGCGCGCTAAATCGTTGCGGCCAGGCGCCGTTCGGATATTGGACTTCGACCAGCTTGTCCAGCGCGTACAGCGACGCCTCGTGAATCGCTTCGTCCTTGGATTCGAGCGCCTGGTCCACGCGCATCAGCAGCCTAACGGCCGATTGGGTGTTGTCATCGTCCAGCGTGGTGACGTTGGCGGCCTTGGCCGCGTCGCGCGGAGCGTGCGGTGGCTTGCGGTACGCGATCTTTTCACGGCTCGGTATGTCGAAGCTGATCGAGTAATCCCAACCGCCGCTCGTGAGCTGTCCTTTGACGAGCGCCGTGGCCGTTTGCCGGGCGCACTCCAGATAGTGCTTGTCGCGCGTCTGTTGATAGACGTTCAGGTAGGCCAGCCCGACGCTCGGCGTGCCGGGGGGCTGGATCCAGATCATGTCATTGGTCGCGGCCCGTTCCCCTTCGCGCTGTTTCAGGTCGGCGGTGTAGCGCCAGGCGTAACCTCCTTCGGTGGCAACCTTGGTCGTGAAGTAATCGACCGCGCGGCGCAGGGTCTCGCGCGCCTGCTCGGGGGTGACCACGTCTTCGGCGTGTGCGCTCCCCGCGAACAACATCAAGAACGTCACGCCACACAGTAAGAAGTATCGCATCGAATTTTCCGCCGAAAGGAACGCTGGGCCAGAACCAGTGTCCAAGTTAGCCCACCAACAAGCGGATTGCATCTGGGGATGCCCGTTGGGTGCCCTGTGGGCACCGTGATTTCCGCGTTGCCGGACGGGAACAATGGCACGCAGCGGTCGATTCGGCGTCGGGAAAATGTGGTGCTCGCAGAGCACCCTACCAGAGAATGCAAGTCGTTGGCCGTTCGCGATTAACGCCTTGCCGGGGATGCCATCACCAAGCCGCGTGCTAAACTTACCAATCTCACACACTCTCGCTCCGTCATGAGTTTGCCATGCAAGTTGTGATTACCGCCGTGGGGCCCGACAACCGGGGCCTGGCCGACCCGATCATTCACTACGTGACGGGTCAGGGGGCCAATATCGCCGAAATCCAGATGTACGATCACGACGACGATTGCTTGTTCGCCATGTTGTCGCGCATCGAGCTGGCCCCCGAGCGGTTCGACGATCTGCAAGGAGCCATGGCCGAGGTGGCTAAGACGACCGGCTTGTCGGTTCGGGTCTGGTCCCCCGAGCGGCGTGCCGCGCGGCCTCGGTTGGCCATCTGCACGACCTATCGCCCCGAGCCGGCCTTGGCGCTGCTGCGGGGGATTCGCGACGGGCAGATTCGGGCCGACGCAGCGGTCATGCTCGGCAACCGTCCGAACTGTCGCAACCTGGCCGAGCAGTTCGGTGTCGACTGGCATCAGGTTGGCGACGACACCGGCAAGGTTGACGACGAACGGCTGATGGCGATCTGTGACGAGTATGACGTCGACTACATCATTCTGGCTCGCTACATGCGGGTGCTCGCGCCGAGCGCGTGTTGGAAATACGCCGGCGGCCGGATCATCAACTTGCACCACGGCCTGTTGCCCAGCTTCCCGGGCATGCGCCCTTATCACGAGGCCTACGCCAGCCGGATGCTGACCTACGGCGCGACGTGCCACTTTATCGTTCCCGACCTCGACGCTGGGAATCAGATCATCTACCAGTCGACCTTCACCGTGCCGCACGGCATGGCGCTAGACGACATCATTCGGCTCGGCCAGGAAGACAACGAGCCGCGCTGCCTGGTCGAAGGGGTGCGTCGGGTGGTCGATCGCGAGGTGCAGTTGCACTTCCACCGGGTGGTCGCGCTGAAGAAGGGCTGAACCGCCCCTCGCTTGCGTGCGTAGCAACGGCGCGTCACCGCGCGGCCGAAATGCCTTGCGCCGTTAAGAACCCGCAACGATTCACGCCGGTTTGCGCCAGGGGCGAGTTTGCGCCCGTTCCGCTACAATGGAGTTCTGGACACCGCCAGCTATCGCTCGGCGGCGTCCCCGACGTGTCGGCGTGGCGTGCGATCGATTGATCGACGCGCCACCCGATGGCTACCCGCGTGAGTTTCAACGACCGGTCATGCCTGAACTGTTGAACCCTTGGTTGATGAGCGGCGCCGCACTGGCCGCAGTGCCGGTGATCTTCCACCTGCTCATGCGCCCGCGCCCCAAGGTGCTCGAGTTTCCGGCTCTGAGATTCGTCCGCGCCCGGCACAACGCCAACCGGCGGCAAATGCGCCTGCGCAACTTGCTGCTGTTGCTGCTGCGAATGGCGGTGATCGTGTTGATCGCCCTGGCCCTGGCGCGCCCCACGTCGCAGAATGTGCCGGGACTGTCGGGCAAGGGGGACGGCCCGGTGGCGGTGGCGCTCTTGATCGACACGCTGCCGCACATGGACTACCGCTACGAGAACAAGTCCCGGCTTGACGTGGCGCGCGAGACGGCTGACTGGCTGTTGGGACAGTTGCCCGAGGACAGCCAGGTGGCGGTCATCGACAGCGCCAGCACCGCTTCGGCGTTTCAGGTCGACCGCTCGTCGGCGGCACACTATGTCGAACGATTAAAGATCGACGAAGTCGGCCAGCCTCTCTGGAAGCAAATCGCGCCGGCCTGTCGGCTGCTCAAGACCAGCGAACTGCCCAAAGAGATTTACGTCCTCACCGATCTGGCGCGGTCGGCGTGGAAATCCTCGGCCGAAAGCGAGTTGGGCAAAGCCCTGAAGGATGCCGACGTCACGGGGTTGTACCTGATCGACGTCGGTGTCGAGAAGCCGCACAACTTTGGCCTGGGTCCGCTCAAGTTGTCGGCCGAGACGGTCTCGCGCGGCAGTAGCCTGTCGATCGGCACCGAGCTGTTGGCGGTCGGCCCCGGCGGACAGCGGACGGTCGAATCGTACCTGGTCGATCGCGCTGGCCAGTTGCAAAAGCGCGACGAGGCGTTGGTCGACGCCCAGGCCGACGGCTCGGTGGCGGTCTCGTTCTCGCTGTCAGGTTTGGACGAGGGAGTGAATCAGGGAATGGTTAAGGTATTGGGCGGTGACGGGCTGACGGCCGACGACTCGCGTTACTTCACCGTCGTGGTGCGCCCGGCGTGGCGGGTGTTGATCGTCGCGCCCGAGCCGCGCCATCGCCAGGCGAGCTACCTGGCCAAGGCAATCGCTCCCGAGGAGTATCGCCGCGCCGGCCGCGCGAAGTTCACTTGCGACATTCAAGGCTACGGCCAACTGAGCGGCGTGCCGTTGGATCAATACGCGGCTGTCTACTTGCTCGACCCGTCGCCGCTGCCCGACGCGGTCTGGCAGCAGCTTGGTTCGTTTGTGCAAGGTGGCGGCGGGCTGGCGGTGTGCGCCGGCCCGGGCGCGCAACCGCTGGCGTCGTTCAACAGCGCGGCCGCGCGCGAGGTGCTGCCGGCGGCGCTCGGCTTCCTGGCCCGGCATCCCAACGGCGACTTGTATCTGCCGGCCGACGAGAGCGATCACCCGGCGCTGGCCCGGTTCGTGCCGCTGCGCGGGAATATCGCCTGGGACAACTTTCCAATTTACCGGCATTGGACCCTGGGCGAGGCGGCCAGCGCGATGGCGGTCGTGGCCCGCTATTCCGATGGCTTGCCGGCGCTGGTCGAACGGCCGATCGGCCGCGGCCGCGTTTTGCTGTTGGACACGCCGATCAGCGAAGCCCCCGGCACGGCCGACGCCGAGCGCTGGAACATGTTGCCGACCGGCTTCGAACCCTGGCCGTTCGTGATGTTGGTCGACCAAATGACGCTGTATCTGGTGGGGAACTCGGAGCGTTCGTTCAATTACCAGGCGGGGCAGCCGGCCGTGATTCAGCTCGAACCCGATGAGCGCCGGCCGACGTACCTGTTGAGCCGGCCCGATCGCTCGGGCGAGGGAGAGCGCGTGGCGCCCGACGAGTCAACGCTGGTGATCCCGCGAACCGAGGATCCCGGCAACTATCGGATCGACGCCGGCGGCGAGAAAGATCGCGTCCATCTCGGGTTCAGCGCCAACTTGCCGGCCGACGCCACGCAACTGGCGCGAGTCGACAAAGATGAGTTGGCCCAGGTGTTTGGCGACTTCAAGTTCCAGTTGGCCCGCGATCGGATTCAAGTCGATCGGGTGGTGTCGAGCAACCGGGTCGGTCGCGAATGGTTTCCGTACATCATCCTGGCGCTGTGTCTGGCGATGGGGTTTGAATATCTGACCGCCAATCGGTTCTATCGCGAAGTGCCCGACAAGGCGGCCTGACGCCAGCAGTTTGTTTCAACGCAAAGTGACGTTCGATGGTCGAGTGGTTGCAAAGTTGGACGGCATCGCCGGTTGGCGGCTGGTGGGGGCTATTGGCCGCCGCGGCCGTGCTGGTGTTGTTGCTGTTCATCGGTCCCAGCAGCCGCAAGCTATCGACCAACCGCCGGCGGCTGCTGATCGTGTTGCGATTGGGGGCCATTGCCGTCGCCTTGTGGACGATGGCGCGGCCGGCGCGCGTACACACCACCAAGGTCAAGCACGCCTCAACGGTGGTGATTCTGGCCGATCGCTCGCGCAGCATGCAGGTCGACGACATGGCCGGCGGCCTAAGTCGCTGGACGGCCGAGCGCAACGCCCTGGACGGCGCGGCCGCCGAGATCGCTTCGTTCGACGAGACGGTGCAGGTCAAGGCGTACAGCTTTGACTCCGAGCTGCATCCCTTGACGGTCGACAAGGGAAAGATCGGTCTGGGAGAAAAGCCCGACGGTTCTCAGACGGCGATCGGGGCGGCGCTGCAAGAAGTATTGCGGCAACACGCCAGCCAGCGGTTGACAGGGGTGATTCTGATGAGCGACGGCGCTCAGCGCGCCGTGTCGCCGAACGATGTCGCGCCGCAAGGGTCGGCGCGCCGGCTGGGGGATCTGGGCTGCGGGCTGTACGTGGTGCCGTTGGGGCAGGATCGAGGCCCGGGGCAACGCCGCGACGTGGCGGTGCAGTCGCTCGTGGTTCCTTCGACGGTCTATGTGAAGAACGAGTTGCCTGTCACGGGCACGATCCGCATCGATGGCTACGCCAATCAGCCGGTCCCCTGCCAGTTGCTGTTCGAGACGGCGCTGAACACGATGTCGCCTGTCGGCGCGACGTCCCTCAATCGCCCCAGTGACGGTCAATCGTGGCCGGTCGATTTCGACTACGTGCCCGAGCGCGCCGGCGAGTTCAAGCTCACCTTACGCGTGCCCCAGCAGCCCGGCGAGTTGCTGACCACGAACAACGAGCTGAGCACGTTCGTCACGGTCCTTTCTGGCGGCGTCAACGTCTTGTACATCGAAGGGACAGCGCGGGTTGAGCAGAAATTCATCCGCCGCGTCCTCGACACCTCGCCGAACATCAAGACTGACTATCTGCGCATCGATGCGCAGCGTCCCGAGACGCGCCCCGCGGACTTGATCGACAAGTTCCAGCCGGGGCGCTACGACGTCTATATCCTGGGCGACATCGACAGCATGGCGTTCGAGCCCGGCGAGCTGCGCCGGCTGGGGACCGCCATCGAACGCGGCGCGGGGCTGATGATGCTCGGCGGTTTTCATAGCTTTGGCGCCGGTGGCTGGGGACGGACGCCGCTGGCCGACGCCTTGCCGGTGGTGATCGACCGCCTGGAACGCCAGAACTTCGACGAGCCGTTGCGCGAGGACTTGCACTGGAACAAGCCGCAAACGATGCAGCCGACGCGGATCGGCCGGACGCAAAGTTTGATGATGCTCGCCCCCACCAGCCAGAACGACGAAGCCTGGCGCAAGTTGCCGCCGCTCGAAGGAGCGAACCGGTTTCGGGGGATCAAGACCGGCGGCATTGTGCTGGCCGAATCTAGCGAAGGGAACCCGCTGTTGGTGGCCAAGGACTTTGGCGCGGGCCGGGTGTTGGCCTTTGCAGGGGATTCGACCTGGCATTGGGCCATGTCGGAGTCCAGCGCGGAGCATCGCCGCTTCTGGCGACAGTCGATTCTGTGGCTGGCCCGCAAGGAAGAAGCCGAAGGGCGTGTGCTGATCCGGCTGGATCAGCGCCGCTTTGCGCCGGGGAGCCGCGTGGAGTTCGTTGTCACTGCCTTGTCGAACGAAGGGCAGGAAGTTCCCGACGCGAGCTTTGTCGTCGATGTGCGCAAGCCGAACGAGCAGACCTCGCGCGCTCAACTGCGCCGTCAACAGGACCAGACGATCGGCACGTTCGCCGAGACGGATCAGGCCGGCGATTACGTGCTGCACGTGACCGCGCAGCGCGGCACGACGGTGCTTGGCACGGCCGAGGCGCGATTTCTCGTCTATCAGAACGATCTCGAGATGGACAACCCAGCGGCCGATACCGCACTGCTGCGCAGTCTGGCCAAGCTGACTCCCGGCCGGGTGGTAGCCCCCGAGCAGTTGCCCGAGTTGCTCCGTGACCTGCGCCAGACGATTGACGAGTCGCAGATGGAAAAGCAGACGAAGACCACTCAGTACGACAAGCCGTGGGTGATTTTGGCGTTTGTCGCCATGTTCAGCGCCGAGTGGTATCTACGAAAGCGGTGGGGGCTGGTGTGAGTCTTCGAGTATGGTGCGACAAATTGTCGTAGTTTGATTTAGCTTGCTGACAGAATGGCGTAGTTTAAGATGAAACCGGATATGACCTGTACGCGCGCCCGCAAATGGTATGTCGGCGTGCTGTCAGGGCTTAGCGTGGTCATGTCCGGGGCATCGGGCGCAGAGGTCATCTGGGCGGGGGCGTTCGCGGTCGACATGAGTCGGCGGGCGAACTTCTTCCAGGCTGCGCACGGTGTCTGGTTCTCAGTTTAGTATCCCACCCCAAGTGGCGCGACGTGCTTCGCGGGAGTCACCTCGCGTCAGGAACAGCTTCACGGAATTTTATCGCCTCATCCGTCGCCTAGGCGGTCGGGGCGCAACGCGATTTTCTTTTGGCGCGAGGCAACTCGTTGCCGCACCTCCCCATGCTTGAAACGCTTCACGTTTGGTTGCCAAACTTGCCCGGCCCGGCCGGCGGCATCCAACGGTTCTCGGCGTGCCTGTTGCGGGCGCTGGAGGGATGCGGCCAAGTGCGCCAGACGCGCGTGATCATCAAGAATGATCCCGTCGAAAGGGGCGCGGCCCAGCGCGGCTCGATCAGTTTTCATACGGCCGGTGGTTATCCCGTGGCCTTGCGCACCACGGCATTTGCAGGGTTGGCGTCTTGGCTGGCGCTGCGCGAGCGGCCCGACTTGATCATTTCGGTACACGCGAACTTCTCGCCGTTGGCGGCGCTGTTGAAACGCCGGCTAGGGATTCCTTATTGGATTGTCGCTCACGGGGTTGAAGTCTGGAAGTTGAACGGCGATCGCGTGGGGCCGGCGCTGCTGAACGCTGATCGGGTGTTGCCGGTCAGCAGCGTGACGCGCCAGCGGCTGCTGACCCAGTTGCCGTTTGAGCAATCGCGAATCACCGAGTTGCCCAACACGCTGGCGGCCGAGCAATTCCAACTCGGCCCCAAGCCCGAGTTTCTGCTCCGCCGGCATGGCTTGCGGCCGGACCAGCCGGTGTTGTTGACCATTGCCCGGCTGGTCGAGACCGAACGGTACAAGGGCAATGACCAGGTGCTTCGCGCGCTGCCCGCCATTCGCCAGGCGGTGCCCGGGGTGCGTTACATCATCGGCGGCCGCGGACCCGAGCGTGGGCGACTCGAGCGGCTGGCCGCCGAATTGAAGGTGACCGATTGCGTGACGTTCACCGGCTTCATTCCCGACACCGAACTGGCCGATTACTACCGGTTGGCCGATGTGTTTGCCATGCCCAGCAACGGCGAAGGCTTCGGCATTGTATTCCTCGAAGCAATGGCTTCCGGCAAGCCGGTGCTGGCCGGAAACCAGGACGGCTCGGTTGACGCCTTGAAGCAGGGCGAACTGGGCGTGTTGGTCGATCCGCACGATGTCTCGGCCATTGCGGAGGCGTCGGTCCAACTGCTCCAGAGAACTCACCCGCATCCGTTGGTCTATCGGCCCGACGCCCTGCGCCAGGCGATGCTCGACGCCTTCGGCCCCGAGCGGTTCCAACAGCGCGTGACCGAACTGTTGACGAGCTTTGAAGCGGCACGCTAACGCAATCGCGAAGAGCAAAGGCGCGTTTTCCTTCGGCAGCAGTGGGTCTTCGAGAGCGCACAACAATGGTTTCTTGTCGCTGACGCGACCTCGGTTGCTTTGCAACCGAGGCCACCCAGCGCTTAAGCATTGGCACACATTCGGGTGGCCCTGGTTGCCTCGCAACCAGGGTGGCGCAGCCACAAGAAACTCGATGGACACGGATCGAGCCCTTTGATGGGCAGCGCCTAGCCACGCCCTTCGGGCAGCAGCACCACGCAGGGTTTGTTCTCGGCGCGGCAGGCTTGGCGGTGACGCTTCAATTGTTCCAGGTCGGCGGGCTCGCCCAACAGCAAATAGTCGAGCCCCCAGGCGTCGAGAATCGGCTCGGCGTACTGCCGGGCGCTGTCGGTCGAGCCGGGCAGCAAGAAGCTGCGGTAGCCGATCATGGCGAACAGCGGAAGCTGCATGTCGTAATAGACGTTGCGCAGCGCATCGCCCGAGTCGAACATGCCGGTCGTCTGCATGATGACCACCGGCTCGCGGCCCCCCAGGTACAGCCCGGCCGCCAGCACCCAGGCTTCGCCTTCGCGGCAAACGCGCAGCAAGCGCAACCGGTCGTGCCCACTGAACGCCGCTTCCCAGGTGCCGAGCATCGAGTCGGGCAACCAGACCACGTCGGTGACGCCCAATTCAACCAGCGCGGCGGCAATATCGTGACCAGCGATCATGGCAAATGTGGCTTTGAGAGTTACGGTGCTAAGGATTCACGCTCGTGATCCACAAGAACGGCTTCCCCGAATCGTCGAGCCGCATCTCGTAGGTCAAACTGGCTTTGAACATCGCGCGGCGGAGCACGATCGCGTACATCGACTTGCCCGCCGGGAACGAGGCCTTCGCCCGGGTCGGGTCGAGTCGCTGCCGCTTCATGATTGCTCGATCGTAAATCACCGGCAGCTTCAACCGCTCGGTGACCACTTCGACAATTTCGGCGACGGGCGTGTCTTCGATTTCGACGTTGATGACCTCGACAATGCCGGGGACGATTTCCCCGTCCTTGTGGGCCGGTGTCCAGCCGACCGGCCAGCTTTCCTTGGTCGACGCCAGCGGCGTCAGCAAATACTCGGGCTTTCCTTGCGAGCCGGTTCGTGGCACGACGGCGTAGCCCGCGGTTCGCGCCAGGGCGGCAACCGTGGTGCCGATCGACACGCCCTTTAGCTCGTCGGCCACCGGGTCGGCTTCGGCCAGCGCGGCACGAGCCGCCGGATCGGCCAACAGCGGGTAAGCCAGCCGCGTGGCCAGTCGTTCCACGATCGCCTTGGTCGGCTGATCAGCGGTCGAGATATCGACCGGCCGGGACAAGTCTCCTTCGACCAGCGCCCGTAGTTGGGGCGTCAGCCCGAACGACTCGCGCGGCGCGCCGGCGGCGCGGTCGGCTCCTTCCTTTTTGAGTTGTTCGAGCCAGTTGCGAATGCCGTTGCGATCGCCGCTGCCGAAGCGCGCGCCGGGGACGATCAACTGGTTCCCGCCGGTCAACCGGCCGTGGACCACATAGATCGTGGCGTTGGCGGGCCCCCGGGTGACGATCTCGATCTTGTCGGTGGCCGCCGCGCCGCGGATTTGTAGATTGTCAACCTTCAACTCGGTGAGCAAGGTGAACCAGTTGCGCAGACCCGTGGCGGGGAAGCCAGGCTCGGTCCCCAGCACCATTTCGACGCGCGGCTCGGCGGCCACGGACGGCGCTGCCAGCGCGAAACAGGTCGCCAGTGCGAGCCAGCCGGCCACTGGGACGATTGAACTCAAGCAAGTGCGCATGGCTGCCGGCTCCTTCCGGGCCGCGAACTCCCTGGCGGTAGAGGCTAAAAAATCCGCAAGGTTTGCCACGTCTGACAAATTGGGGTCGCGCGTTGCGGCCGCGCCGGATTATGGCACAATAACCAGACTCATGCAAAAACCACGGGGGCCAGCCGCGATTCAGCGGCCGTGTGCTGCATCGCTTTGTCACGCACCTGGAGACACGAGACTATGTCGCGACCGGTAACGCTGTTCACGGGCCAATGGGCCGATATGAAGTTGGCCGACCTGGCTCGGAAAGCGGCCGAGTTCGGTTATCAGGGAATCGAACTGGCTTGCTGGGGCGACCACTTCGACGTGGGCCAGGCGCTGAAGGACAGCGGCTACTGCGCCGCCAAGCGCGATCTGCTGGAACGTCACGATCTGCAAGTGTTTGCCATCAGCAATCACCTGGTCGGTCAGGCCGTGTGCGACGTGATCGACGAGCGTCACAAGTCGATCCTGCCGCCGCACGTCTGGGGCGACGGCAAGCCGGCCGGCGTGAATCAGCGCGCCGCCGAGGAAATGAAGGCCACGGCCCGGGCGGCCCAGAAGCTGGGCATTGGCGTGGTCAACGGCTTTACCGGGTCGAGCATTTGGCACTTGCTCTATTCGTTCCCGCCGGTGCCGCAAAAGATGATCGACGACGGCTATAAGCAGTTCGCCGAGCGCTGGAACCCGATTCTCGACGTGTTCGCCGAGTGTGGCGTGAAGTTCGCGCTGGAAGTCCACCCGACCGAGATCGCGTTCGACTTGTACTCGGCCGAAGCGGCGCTCAAGGCGCTCGACTACCGCGAGGAGTTTGGCTTCAACTTCGATCCCAGCCACCTGATTTGGCAAGGGGTCGACCCGGTCGAGTTCATCCGCGCTTTCCCGGATCGCATTTATCACATGCACGTCAAGGACGCCATTGTCACGCTCAACGGGCGGACTGGCATCCTGGCCAGCCATATCAACTTTGGCGATCCGCGGCGCGGCTGGGACTTCCGCTCGCCGGGGCGCGGCGGCGTGAACTTCGAGGAGATCATTCGCGCCCTGAACCAGGTCAACTACCAGGGCCCGCTGTCGGTCGAATGGGAAGACTCGGGCATGGACCGCGAAGCCGGCGCCCGCGAAGCGGCCGAGTTCGTCAAGAAGTTGGACTTCGTGCCGAGTAAGTTGGCGTTCGACGCCGCGTTCGAGAAGAAATAGTCGCCCGCTTCGCGCGACCGGAAACTTATCGCGATTGGCCAGCATCCAAGCTCAGGGGGGCGCCCCTGGGCTTTTTTATGCGCGTTTCAAGGCGTTTTTTACCGCAAGGTATACTGAAACGGAACCATTCTCACGTGCAGCTTTAGGGTGCCATGCTCAAGTCAGCAGACTTGAGCATGCGAAGCTGGTACTGGCATGCTCGAGCCTTGGGGACTTGAGCATGGCACCCGATGACTTGATGGCAAGTGGAACCTTGGGTGAAGATGTTCAGCGTGACGCGGCTTGGCGCTATCGTATGGCTTGCATTGGCGCTGTTGTTGGCGTTGGATGTTCAGGCTGCGCCGATCGGGTCGTCGAAAGTCGCGGAGCAGCGCCAGGAACTTAGCGCCAGCTACCGGCAAGCGCTCGACAGGCTGGCCGAGTGGTGCGACGAACAAAGACTCAAGCCAGAGGCCAAGCGCGTCCGGCGCTGGGCGCTGCCGAGCGATCCGCTGAAGATCGTCATCCCATTGATCCCCGCGACGCGCGAGGCGTTGCCGGCCGACGCTACGGCGGCTCAGCGTGATTCCTTTGCGCGGTTCAGCGCGTTGCGGCAGCAACAGGCGAGCGAGCTATTCAAGCTGGCCCAAGCCGCCGCGGCCGAGCGACAGGCGACCACCGCGTATGAACTGGTTCATCTAGCCTTGCGCGAGGATCCCGATCACGCCGCGGCGCGGCGCATTCTGGGTTACGTCCGCGAAGGGGACGCCTGGCTCACGCCGTACGAGGTCGACAAAGCCGCCGGCAAGCAAGTCTGGGACGATCGCTTCGGCTGGCTGCTGCGCGATCGATTGCCGCGTTACGAGCGAGGCGAGCGTTTCAACCGTGGGCGTTGGGTCAGCGCCGAGGAAGACGCCCGACTGTCGCGCGACATTGCCAGCGGTTGGAACGTGGTCACCGAACATTTCGCGATTCGGACGAACTCCAGCCTGGCCGAAGGGGCCCGCGTCGCGCGGCGGCTCGAAGAGTTGTACCGCGGCTGGCGGCAATTGTTCGTGCTCTACTACGCGTCCGAAGCGGATGTGGCGCGCTGGCTCGCGGGTGGGCCGGTCAAGTTGGGCCCGCCGCGGCGCGCCGACGTGTCGCTCTATCGCACCCGGGACGAATACAATGCCGCGCTGGTCAAGGACGAGCCGAACATCTCGCGTTCGACGGGTTATTACCGCGCGGAAGCGCGGCGGAGCTTTTTCTACAGCGCCGCGCCGGACGAGCCGACCGACGACACGGCCATGATCCACGAGGCGACGCACCAGTTGTTTTCGGAATGGCGCCATTCGCGCGCCACGGTCGGCGAGGGGGCGAACTTTTGGATCGTCGAAGGGGTCGCTTGCTACCTGGAATCGCTGACCGAGCACGACGGCTACCTGACCGTCGGCGGGCGCGATTCACAGCGGCTGGTCGACGCCGAGCATCGGCTGCGCGGCAACCAGTTTTATGTGCCGCTGGCCGAACTGACGGCGATGGGGCGCGAGCCATTCCAGCGGCACGCGAACCTGCCGCAACTTTATAGCCAGTCGGCCGGCCTGACTCATTTCCTGATGCACTCTGGCGGCGGCCGCTACCGGGACGCGCTGGTCGATTACATGATTGCCATCTACACCGGCCGCGACACGACGATCACCCTGCGCGAAGCTACGGGCGTTGGCTACGAAGAACTCGACCGGCAATACCGAGCGTTCATCGAAGCGCTACCGCGGTAAAGCCCGAATGACGAAAGAAGGCCGACCACGACGACACGACGTCGGAAAGAATAGGGAATTGAACCGCAAAGGCGCAAAGATCGCAAAGGATGAGGATTGAAACGCAGAGGACACGGTGAAGCGCAGAGAGAGAGATTTCCACGGTTTCCCGCCTCCGCGAGCCCCCGCGCCCTCTGCGATTCAAATTTTCTTTTGCAGTTCTTTGCGTCCTTTGCGCCTTTGCGGTTCAAATCCCTGATCTCTCCGGCGTCGTGGTCGAATTGATTTCGTCATTCGTCATTTGCCAAGCCTGTGTCGGCCAGCCAATAATGGCGCACCGCTTCAATTGACCTTCTCGAGTTGGAGAGCCCCGCCTATGTCTTTCGCGCGTCGTGCGTCGTTGGTGTTTGTTCTCTGCGCCGTGGCCGGCGTGGCTGTCGGCATGTGGGCCCAGGAATACAAGAGCGGCAAAATCTGGCCCGAGCCCCGGTTGGTGACGCCGGGCGATGGGACCGCGCCTCCGTCGGACGCTATTGTGCTGTTCGGCGGCAAGGACTTGTCAGCCTGGGACGGCGGCGACAAGTGGCTGGTCGCTGACGGCGTCGCCACCGTGAAGGACACCAGTATCCGCACCAAGCAAGCCTTTGGCGATTGCCAGGTCCACCTCGAATGGGCGGCCCCGGCCGAAGTGAAAGGCGAAGGGCAAGGGCGCGGCAACAGCGGCATCTTCTTTATGGACAAGTACGAGATTCAGATTCTCGACTCGTACGGAAACACGACCTACTTCGATGGCCAGGCCGGCGCGCTGTACAAGCAGTGGCCGCCGCTGGTCAACGCCTGTCGCAAGCCGGGCGAGTGGCAGACCTATGACATTTTGTTCACCACGCCGCGGTTCGACCTGGACGGCAAGTTGCTGAAGCCGGGCGCTGTCACCGTGCTGCACAACGGCGTGGTGGTGCAGAACCATGCCGAAATTCTGGGTTCGACCGCCTGGCACAAGCCCCCCGAGTACGAACCGCACGACCCGACGGGACACATCTCGCTGCAGAACCACGGCAACCCGGTACGATACCGAAATATCTGGATTCGCGAACTGTAGTTTTGTCGACAAGTATTTTTTCACCGCAAAGACGCAAAGAACGCAAAGGAAATATCGAAAATTGAATCGCGGAGGGCGCAGAGTTACGCGGAGAAAGAGGATAGCGAACAATTCTTCTCTGCGCCTCTCAGCGTCCTCTGCAATTCAAATGTTCTCTTGTATTTACTCTGCGACCTTCGCGTCTTTGCGGTTCAATTGGTTTTTCTGCGGGTGCCACAAGGGCAGGGTTGATGGACGACGGGCCTTGGTTTTGCGCGATTGCCGGTGAAGAGATCGGGCCATTGGACGGCCACGGGCTGCGCGAACTCGTCCAGACCGGCGCGCTCGGTGCCGACGACCAAGTCCGGCATGGCCACGACGGCCCGTGGCGCTTGGCCAAAGACGTGCCCGGCTTGCTGGGGGGCTTTGTCAAAGCGGACGATGACGTGATCCTGGGCGAAACCACCTGGGCCAGTAGCGATCACTGGCAAGAGCGCGCCGCAGGCACGCGCATTGAGTTCCCCGGCAAACCTGGTTCGCCGAAAGGTGCGCCAATGCCTGCCGTCGCGCAACCCAACGCCCGCGCCGGGGCGGTCGATGCCCCGGTCGTATTGTACGCCGCCGCGCCCGAGGGACCGCCGGCCTGGCTCAAGCCGGTGCTGATGGTCGCGATGGTGCTAATTGGTCTGATCATCGTCGGTGTGGCCGGGTTGATGATCTATCTGAACCAAGGGCGTTAGCCTCGTCTGTATTGCGATTCTCTTGAGGTTCTAGCGCCTGGGTGGCACGCCCGTCCTTCGGGCGTGGGGAAGCAGGTACTATCTCCGCAATTCTTTGGGCAATTCCCCACGCCCTGCGCTGCGCTTGGGACGTGCCACCCAAGCTTTGCAGTTTTGGGAACAGTTCAGAGGCAAGTCTCCTAGCGTTACGCCATGCCGGATATACCGACCTGAGCCGTGCAGCGGCGATCGAATCTGGTTGCTGTAGACAACCTGGGCCAGTTCTCGTTTTCTACCAGCAGGCCCAGGGAGGACTGCGCCTATGTCTTAAGAAAAGCTGGGGACGATTTGGCCTGTAATCTTCCTTGCCCGGCGGGTGGGACGACTTACATTTTCTTAATTGGCAAGACTTTAGCGCACGAAACGGGTTCAATTGACGTAAGGCAGAGTACGCGCGGTCGGAGCAGAGCAAGCCTTTGAGGCGGAGGCACGTAATGGGCGGAAACACCCTGGATCGATTCGTTAGGGCTCGCAGCCTGGCAACCTGGGCTGCGGTGGTCGGGCTGCAGGTCGCGATCGTGGCGGTCTTCACGAACGTCGCCACGGCCGCCGATCCTCCCACCGCTGGGAAGAAGATGAGCGCCCGGCAAAAGCTGGCTGCGGCCGCCGCCAAGAACAACTCCGGCACGAAGAACAATGCGTCCGGCAAGAGCAACGTCGCCGCCAAGAACGACGCGCCTAAGAAGCTGCCGCCGACGTTGGCCACTGCCTCCGGCCCCAGGACCATCAAGAATTGGAGCGCGGTCTCCTCGAGCGGCATTCGGGACGAAGAGCTTGTCGCCTTCATCGACGAGCAAATCAGGGCTGGCTGGGCGGGAAGCGAACTGAAGCCCTCGGGCAAGGCCACCGACAACGAGTGGTGTCGGCGCGTCTACCTGGATGTTCTCGGCCGCGTTCCCACGGTCGAAGAGATTCGTCAGTTTTCGCTTGAAGCGCCGACAACTAAGAAGATCGCGCTGCTGAACCGGTTGCTCGAATCCGAAGAGTACAGCGAGGACTATGCGGCGAACTGGACGACCATTTGGACCAATCTGCTGATCGGTCGCCCGCCGGCCCGCCCCAATCGCCGCGATCCGACCAGCCGCGAAGGGATGCAGCAGTATCTGCGCCGCTCGTTCCTGGCTAACAAGCCGTGGGACACGATGGTCAGTGAGATGGTCTCGGCCACCGGCACCACGTCGCCGGGCTCGCCCGACTATAACGGCGCGACGAACTTTCTGATCGGCAAGCTGCAAGAGAACGACATCGAAGCGACGGCCAAGACGGCGAAGTTCTTCCTGGGCCTTCAGGTGCAATGCACCCAGTGCCACAACCATCCGTTCAACGATTGGAAGCAAGAACAGTTCTGGAGCCTGAACGCCTTTTTCCGCCAGACACGCTCGGCGGTCGAACGCAACGGGCGCGACATTCAATACGCCCGGCTCAAGAACGAGGACTTCAAGGGCGAGGGCTCCACGCCCCGCGACGCCGAAATCTATTTCGAGCTTCGCAACGGCACGCTGCAGGTCGCCTACCCGATGTTCATCGATGGCACGCGCTTGCCGACCAGCGGCTACATCAAGGACGTCGACCGGCGAACCGAGTTGGCCCGACTGATCGTTAAGAGTGACTACCTGGGCAAGGCGATCGTCAACCGGATGTGGGGGCACTTCCTCGGCTACGGCTTTACCAAGCCGGTCGATGATTTCGGCCCGCACAACCAGCCGTCGCATCCCGAGTTGCTCGAACGATTGGGTCACGAGTTTGCCGCCCAGGGGCATGACCTGAAGCGGTTGATTCGCTGGATTTGCCTGAGCGAAGCCTATGGCTTGTCGAGCAAGATGACGGCCGACAACAAGAAAGACGACCCGGCGCTCGGCGAACGGCCCCGGTTCAGCCACTTCTACCTGCGCCAGATGCAAGCCGAGCAGTTATACGATTCGCTGGTCGTGATCACCAACGAGCACAAGCGCCCTGGCACATACGAGGAAAAGCAGGATCGCAAGCAGAACGTGCTGCGGCAGTTCACCCTGACGTTTGGCAACGCCGACGGCGAAGACGCCACCACGTTCAACGGTACGATTCCACAGACGTTGATGATGATGAACGGCGACATGATCGAGCAAACGATCTCGATCGGCCGCGATTCTTTCCTGCGCCGACTGGCGGCTGGAGCCAGCGAGCACGAAGCGGTCGACTTGCTGTTTCTGGCCTCGCTGGGTCGCAAGCCGACCCAGGCCGACGCCGCCATGGCTCGGTCGCTATTGGGTACGAGGCGCGACAAGTTGGACGGCTATCAGGACCTGTTGTGGGCTCTGCTGAACTGCAACGAGTTTATTTTCATTCATTAACAGTGTTGAGCACATACAACCCTCGCCCCTTGTGGGAGAGGGTGGTTCGCGTAGCGAACCGGGTGAGGGGTCGAAGCGGCAACAAGCTTCGCCCGCTCGCCCCGACCCTCGCCCGCGCAGGACGAGGGAGAACTGAGGAGAAGGGAGCAATTCAATGACTGAGCTTCGCACGCCCGAGGGGATGTCGCGCCGGCACTTCATGTCGCACCTGTCGACGGCCACCATGTTGACCGCCCCGGTGGCCCATTGGTTCATCGACGCCCTGCGCGCCGGCGCGGCCGACATGCGCCGCCATCACAAGGCCGCCATCCTGCTGTTCATGGAAGGTGGTCCGGCCACGATCGACATCTGGGACTTGAAGCCCGGCCAGCCGACCGGCGGCCAGTTCAAGCCCATCAGCACGTCGGGCGGCGGACAGATTTCCGAGCATCTGCCGCTGCTGGCCAAGCAGATGCACCATCTGTCGATTGTCCGCTCGATGAGCACCCGCGAGGCCGATCACCAGCGGGGGCGCTATTACATGCACACCGGCTACGTGCCGAACCCGAACATCGAGCATCCCAGTTACGGCGCCGTCATCGCCCACGAGTTGGCTGGCCACGCCGGCTCGCTCGACGTGCCGCCGTTCATCTCGATTGGCGGCGCGAGCATTGGCCCCGGCTTTTTGGGAATGAGCTTCGCGCCGTTGGTGGTCGACAGCAACGGCGACGTGCGGAACTTGAAAACTTCGCTCGACACGGGCCGCCTGACCCAGCGGATGCAGGCCCTCGGCACGCTTGAACGCTCGTTCGCCGGCCAGGATCGTGGCGAGGCCGCCGTCGAGCACGGCAAAGTGCTGCAAAGCACGGTCAACCTGATGACGAGCCAGCAGCTTTCGGCCTTCAAGGTGAACAGCGAACCGGCGGCCGTGCTGGAACGCTACGGCGCTGGGGGAAGCGGGGGCGGCGGAGGTGGCGGCGGCAATCGTCGCAACGCCGCCTTTGGCAAGGGCTGTTTGATGGCGCGCCGGCTGGTCGAAGCGGGTGTCCCGTTCGTCGAAGTTGATTTCGGCGGCTGGGACGATCACCAAGACGTCTTCTCCAAGCTGAAGGACCGGTTGCCGGTGATGGACCAGGCGATGAGCGCCCTGGTCGAAGACCTGAACCAGCGTGGCATGTGGAAAGACACCGTCGTCATTTGGATGGGCGACTTCGGCCGCACGCCGCGCATCAACGGCCGCGGCGGTCGCGACCACTGGGCCCGTAGTTGGAGCGTCGTGGTCGGCGGCGGCGGCTTCCGCAGCGGCGAAGTGGTTGGCAAGACCAACGTCGATGGCACCGCGGTCGAGGGCGATCCTTACACGTCGCAAGACCTGATGGCCTCGGTCCTGAAGTCGCTGGGCATCTCGCTGGAAACGACCTTCACCAGCAAGAACAACCGCCCGATGAAAATCGCCAACAGCGGGCGCGTGATCAGAGAGTTGTTCGCGTAGAGCGAGCCTCGCATCGAACCCCTCTCCCTCCGGGAGAGGGTGGCGGCGCAAGCCGCCGGGTGAGGGTTCCGCGTCGATCTGGTCATGTGTACAGCCTGGGGAGTTGACCCTCATCCGGCCTTCGGCCACCTTCTCCCGGCGGGAGAAGGGTTGCTTCACGCCGTGGGATTTGGTTAGGCGTCGAGGGACTGATTCACGCGCGAAGCCTTCCACCGCTGGCGCATCAGCCACGTCGCCAACAGCGGCAAGGCGATCGATGCCGCGATCGCGGCCGGTAGTTGATGTTCCTCATAGGCCAGCCAGCCCAGCAGGGCGTAAGCCGACGCCAGCCCCAGGTTGCTCAGCAGCACCGCCGGCAGAAACGTCCGCCAGGCCAGGTGCATCGACCCCAACAACAGCACCGCCGCTTCGGACAGCACCGGCAAGCCGCGCGTCAGCACGATCACCAATGCGCCGCGCCGGTGGACCAGCTCTTCCATCCGCGCCAGATCGTCGGCCGAGGTCCAGCGCCGCACGATCTTGCGCCCCAGCCAACGGGCCAACAGAAAACTTCCCAGCGAGCCTAGGTTCATTCCCAGCCAGGCCGCCCCCGCGCCGGTCCAAAAGCCGAGCCTCGCTCCGGCCAGCGTGCAGACCACGCTCGACGGCACCGGCAGGAACACATCGGCCACCAGCGTGCCAATAAGCAGCCCGGCGAACGCCGGCGGCGAGACGGTCTCGGTCACCCAGTCGGTGATCTGGTCTTCAAAGGCGTGCCCCAGTCCGATGAGCGGGACGATGGGGATCAGCAGCACCACAACGATCGTCACGGTCCAGCGTAGCAGTGGGCCGTGAACAGTCATGCGCTGATTTCGCTTACTTGAGCTGAAACTGGTTGCGCTGGGCGATTCGCTCGGGTGTGTTCAAGGCCAGCCCGATCCATTCGTCGCGAATCTCGAATTGCGTCACGCGCAAGTCGGCCAGACCTGGTCGCTCGGCAAACGCCGCCGGCAGTATCGGCACCTGCTTGGCCGGCGAGAAGGCCTTGCTGAAGATCGTGCGCAAGGTGATCTGCGCCCGCGGCCCCAGCCCCTGGCCGACCAATTGTATCGTGCCTTCTCGTTCCAGGCGACCTTGGTCCCCGGACAAGTCGGGCTGATAGCGAACCTTGACCACGAAGTTGCGCCACGAATCCTTGTGCAGCTTGAGCCGGTCGATGGCCATGCTGAACTCGATGATCCCGTCGCGGCATTGAATCCGCACCGGGTCTTCCTGGGCGAAGGTGATTTGCAGCTCTTGGTGCTCGTCGGCCGAGACCACGTTGAATCGCTTGCCGAATCGCTTGGTGATGTCGGCGCGCAGCTCGGGCAGACTGTACGTCTTGCCTTCCCAGTGCAACTGGTCGCAGATGTTGTTCAACAGCGACTGGTGAATCTGCACGCTGGCCAGACTGTCCCCCGGCGCGCGGGGACGCGGACCATGACCGGCCAGTTGATGATCGCCCGACACTCGGACGCGCATCGCAATTCGGTCGGCGCTGGTCTGGGCGTCGATCAGTTCGGGGCTCAACTCCAATTGGTGCAGCGAATCGAGCATGCTGGCCCGCACCGCCCCGGTCAGCCGGTCGACGCGGGTTGCCAGTTCGGTGTCCATTTCATCGCACACGCGGCGGGCGATCTTGCGAGCCGATTCGCCGCGGACCTTGGCTTGCTGGCTATCGAATTGTGACTCAGCCAGGGTTTGCAGCAGCGGCCCGAATAGCGGCACCGCGTCGACGTCGGTCTCGGCCCCTTGAAACTGAGGATAGGTTTCGGCCGAGGTCTGCGTGGGCAAGGTCCGCATCCCGTCGTGGTCGATCTGCAGTTCCTTGGTGGCCTTGAACATCGAGTCGCTGTGGCTATGGACGCGGACCATGGTGGCCTTGGTCACCGTGTCGGCCGAAATCCGACCGTGAGCCTCGAAGTTCATTCGCACGCGTTGCAGGTCGGGCACCAGCCGGACTTTGACATCGGTCCAGGTCGTGCTGTGGCCGGTCGTGGGACGGCCCAGCACCACTTCGTTCAAACGCTGCTCTCGCGGCGCCTGGGGAATGATCATCCGGTTCAGCAGATCGGCCGAAATCGAAATTCGCAGATTGGCGTTGCGATAGTGCGTGGCCATGGCCGTGGCCAACTGTTGCTCGCTGGCGCCGCTGGCCCAGCACAACCGGTGATAGTCGTCGGCCACCACGCGAGCATCGCTGGGCAAGCCCGATCGCTCGAACTCCTCGAGATGGTTGAGCATCTGTTGGGTGTCGACGGGGCGATTGACCCAGTGACGCAGGCCGGCGTGCAGCGCGATCAACGGGTGCCGCTTGCCGTCGTTCGGCATGGTCCGCGACGAAACACCCAACCGATCGAGCCGACTGAGCACGGTCGCCGCCACGCGATGCCGGGCAGGTTCGTCGCGGTTCGGACGCTGGGTCAGCTCGCGCAGCCGGCCCAGCAGCAATTGATTGCGGACCTCGCTGCCGCCGATGGCGTCGTCGGGCAGCTTTTCGATCTCGTTGAGCGCGATCGCGAACTCTTCCAGACTTTCGGGGGCGGCCGCCGTTTCGATCTTGCTGGCCGCGGCCAGGTGCGGGATCTGTTGCCAGACGTCGAGCCGGCGCATCAGCGCCACGCCACCGCGGCGCAGCGCCACCGTGCCAGGCTGCTCGGGCATCTGGGGAAGAATCACGTTCAGTTGCCCGGCCAGCTCTTCCAACTCGTCGAGCAACTCGTTCACTTGCAGGGCGTGGGGATCGTTGGTGGCCACCAGGGCGTTGACGCGGCGGCGAACTTGCTCGGACCAGGCGCGGCACTCGGGGTAGGTGTCGAGCCGATCCAGGTGCTCGATTAGCTCGGTCGGCACGGGCCACCAGCCAGTGTGAATCGGCGCGGCCGTCAGCGCCGGCGCACCGGGACGCTGGGGGCTGGTCGTTTCTTTCTTGGCCGCTTCCGGCGCGGGCATGGCATTGGGCGTCCGGGCCGGCACCAGGGCGAGCTTCACTTCTCCCTGTGGTTCGACAGCGGGTGGCGACGGTTCGGTTGGCGCAATCGCTGGTGTTACTGTCTGGGCTGGGGTCGGCGGCTCGATCGGTGACAGCACGTCCTGCGACGCCAGGCTCACCACCGCCGGGGATGCCGCAACGGCCGGCGCAGTCGTGGCAGGCTCGATCATGCCGATCAGGAACGGATCGACGATCGGCGCGGCGTCGGCCGGCGGCGGAGCAATCATCGGCGCCGTGTTAATTGGCCCAGTGATCTTCGGCTCGGGCGCAAGTACGATTGCCTCGACGACGACCTGGCTGGTTTCGCGCGTCACCAGAGCTTCGGCGTTCGCCGGTCGTCCCCGCGCGGCAATCGCGGTCTTGACCGCCGCGGTAGATACTTTGGGCGCGAGGGCGCCGGTCGCGGACTCACGGCGCGTAAGGACACCGGGGTCGCGATTGGCCAAGGCGCTCAAGAAGAGCGCCCCCAATCCGACGATGGGTAACCAAGGTAGTGCTGGCGCGCGATCACGGCTCATAATTTGTTTCTCGACTGACCGTCGAGAAAAGATGCGGCCGGGAACGAGAGGTACTCGTGATCTATCGACCAGCCGGGCCGCCTGGGTAAAGAAGAACGGCTGCGAAAGAAGTAGCGCCGTCGACAAAAACGTGCTAGCACAGCACAGCGTTGCTAGCATGCCAACGCTAGCCGTTCGATGCGTCGACCAACACGGTGTCGTGGTGCTCGTAGGCCGGCACGCAGCAGCAGAGCAGCGCGAGCGTCTCGTCGCCGGTGTTGGATATCTGATGAATCATGCCCGGCGGAATGGCGATGGCATCGCCGGGCCCCACCGTGCGCAGCTCGTCGGCCAGGCGCATCTGCCCCTCGCCAGCGAGGATGTAATAGATCTCCTCGGTCACCGGGTGGTAGTGCAACGTGGTGGTCCCCCCTGGCGGCACCCGGGCTTCGGCCAGGCTCTGCTTGGCGATGCACGAGTTGCGATAGGCCAGCAATTCGCGGATTTCCGAGCCGTCCTTGGTGGTAAAGGCCGGCACGGCGTCGAGCTGGCGGATGTCCATGGAAGCCTCGCTTCACGGTCAATCAAGGGCTTTACGAAGTCGCTATTTCATTCGCGCGTTTTGGCTGGCCACAGGCCGACAATCGCTGGCGAATAGTCGCGTATGTTCCAGTGGTCGGCGTCGGGCAGCTTGGCGAAATCGAACTGCTTGTCCGCCTCGACCACCACCATCGATCCTGGCGGCGCGCGTTCGATCACGGTGTTCAGCAAGGTGAGCATCTCGGCTTCGCGTTCGACGTAGAACGCATACGGTGGCGACACGAATACCACCCAGGGCTGGGCAGGGTCGGTGATGTTGGGAATCGGCTCGGCTCGGCGGAACTGGATGAACGTGTTGGCTGGCAGCACCTGGCACTGTGCCAGCACGCCCAGCGCCTCGGCCGAGCGGCCGATCAAATCGGCCGTGGGAAAGTGCTGCTCGAAAAAGGTGGCGCGTGCCGCGCCGCGACTCAGGGCCTCGAAGCCCAAGGCGCCGGTGCCCGCGAACAAGTCCAAGGCGTGCCGACCCTTGACAGTTAGGCCGAGAAGGTTAAAAACCGCTTCGCGGACCCGATCTTTCATGGGGCGCGTCCGCAAATCTCCGCTATAACAGAGACGCTTCCCACGCAGTTCGCCGCCGATAATCCGCGGCGGGCTGTCGACGTTGGGGCTGTCGTCACCTTTCGCTGGCGAGCGGCGCGACGTGGGCGAGGTTGGACGCGATCGTTTCATGGGTGTTTTAGCTGACTGGCGATGGGCGTCGACCAGTGGGGTTGATAGAGAATCAGTTTCAATTCAATAGCAGCGGCCGACTTGCGAAGCGGCCATCTTAACATAACGAAGGAGCGAATAATGTTCCCCAGGATCACTGTTTTGCTGGCCAGCCTGATGTTCGTGGCGCTGGCTGCCCGGGCCGACGAGCCGGCGGCCAAGCCCGCGACACCTCCGGTCGTCGCTCCTGCTGCGGTTCCGGCAGCGCCCGCCGCCGTCCCTGCTGCGGCACCCGCGCCGAAGGAAAAATCGGCCCACGAGAAGCAACTCGAAGAGCTAATTGCCCAATGGCAAAAGCTGAAGCAGCAGCTTGGGCAACTGCAAATCGACTACAAGAGCACGCCGCCGGCTGATCGCGCGCCGATTCGCAAGAAGTTCGACGATACGGTTCGCCAGGCCGACGAGCTTGACACCAAGATTCTCGCGTCGGCCACCGAAGTGTTTCGCGAGACCAAGGGAGAAAACGTCGAGGCGGGCGATTACCTCACGTCGCTGGCGGTGCGTTACTTGAAGAACGACCGCTACGAGCGCGCCCTGACCGCGGCCCAGGCGATGATCGACGTCAAGTCGCCGAACCCGCGGCTGTACACCCTGGCGGGCACGGCGGCTTATCACCTGGCGGACTTTGATCTGGCCGAGCGTTATCTCAAGGTGTCGGAAGCGTCGGGCTTGCTCGACAGCTCGGATCGCGATTTGTTGGTCGACATTCCAGCCGCCAAGAAGCAATGGGAAGTCGAGCGCGGACTGCGCGACCTGGAAGCCAAGACCGACACGTTGCCGCGCGTCGAATTGATCACTAGCAAAGGTCGCGTGGTGATTGAGTTGTACGAGGATCAGGCGCCGCAGACCGTCGGTAACTTTATCGCGCTGGTCGACAAGGGCTTTTATAACGGCCTTTCGTTCCATCGGGTGATCGGCGGTTTTGTGGCGCAAGGCGGCGATCCCAAGGGGGACGGAACCGGTGGGCCGGGCTACCAGATTCTGTGCGAGACCGGCCGTCCCGACCGCCGGCCGCACTATCGCGGCACGCTCAGCATGGCCCACGCCGGCAAAGACACCGGCGGCTCGCAGTTCTTTATCACCTTCACGCGCACCAAGCCGCTCGATGGTCTGCACACCGCGTTTGGCCGTGTCGTCGAAGGGATGGACGTGGTGTCGCAACTGACGCGGCGCGAACCGAGCCCGCACACGCCCAACGCCAAACTGCCCGCGCCCGACAAGATCGTCAGCGCCAAGGTGCTGCGCAAACGGAGCCATCCTTACGAGCCAACCAAGACCTCCGATCCGTCGCGGCCGGCCGCCGAGACCAAAAAGCCCGAAGCAAGTAAGGCCCCCGAGGCGGCAAAGACGCCCGACACGCCCAAGGCTGCCGGTGACAAGCCGGCGGAGACGAAGCCGGCCGAAACCAAGCCGGCGGCCGTAGCGCCCAAGCAGCCCTAGTCTGGACCGTCACGGCGTTTGGCTTGGGCCGGAGTTGGCGCTTTCGCGAACGACACCCGCGCGATTGACGAGATCTTTGGGTCACCAGCCGCCAGCAATGCTAGCGGCCGCGGGGCTCGCGCCGCATCAAAGTGGCCTCATGCGGTGTTCGCCGTTTCGGCTATTCTGCGTGTCGATCGCAGAGACGCTCTGCGCCATGGCGGCACCGACTTGCGCGGCGCTTGCTTCCGAATGCCTGGGGTGACTAAAGATGCCAGCCGCTCGCTCGATCTTGCGATTCTTGACCCGTCGTTTGCGTGACATTCCGCTCACACGATCGCTGGCGGCGCGGCTGCGCGGACTGTATCGGCGCCAGGACGAGCTCGTCACGCTGACCGATGTCGATGGCAACCTAAAGATGAAGGTAGCCATCAACGATCATATTGGCGGCGATATCTTCTGGTATGGCGGCTACAACCGGCACATGCTGCCAGTGTTCGACCAACTTCTCAAGCCGGGCATGTTGGCGCTCGACGTGGGCGCCAACATCGGCGAAGTGTCCTTGGCTCTGGGCAAACGCGTGGGACGCAAGGGGCAGGTCTTTGCCTTCGAGCCCATGCACGAAATCCTGGGGTTGCTGCGCGAGAATCTGGCCCTCAATCCAGGCTTGCCGATCGAAGCGGTGCCCCTGGGCTTGGCGGCGCGGAGTGGCGTGGCCGCGATGTACGCCGACACGACGAGCGATACGGTCGGCGAAAAGAATCTGGGGACCGGCTCGTTGTTCAAGCATTGCGAAACCGAAGAGTCATCCCAGCAGGTTCAATTGACGACCATCGACGAGTTTGTCGCCCGGCGCGGACTGTCGCGCGTCGACATGATCAAGCTGGACATTGAAGGCGCCGAGCTTTCGGCGCTGCAGGGATCGCGACGGACGCTCGAAACGTACCGGCCCTGGCTGATCATTGAGGTGCAAGCCGGCACGTGCGAAATGGCTGGCTATCAGGCGCGCGAGATTCTCGAACTGCTCGAGCCGTTGGGCTATCGGTTCCAGAAGATCAAGCGCGGCGGCCGCCTTTCGACGTTGACGGCGGCTAGCCTGGGCCGGTTTCAGAACGTGCTCTGCGTGCCAGGCTCGCGCGCCAATCTCGGCCGGCTGGCCGCGTAGGCGTGCGGTGCTGAATGCGCCTCATGCAAGCCGACGGCAGGGTGTTCCGTGGGGCTCGTTGAAAGCTATCGAGGCGAAGTCTCGACCCGCTTGGCCGTAAGCGGCTGACGCATCAGGATGACCATCGGGTTGTCGCGCAGCGCCGCCGGGCGATCGTGCTCGTCGAGCGGATGAAAACCGGCCTGCTCCGCGGCACGCATCACGGCGTTCAACGCCGAAGGATTGAGCCGGCGCGGGGTAATCGCGATGCAGTTGGCGGCGGTGTGTTGGAGAATCTGACCAATGGTGTCGATGCTCTCCATCCGTGGAAGCTTTTCCGATCGCCAGCCCGAGTAATGCAGTGCAATGGTATCGCTTTCGCAGTTCAGAACATATTGCTTGCCAAGTGTCTGTTTCAGCCAACGCCCCAGTTCGGCCGAGCGATGCCGACCCAGATCGTCGCCATGCATGGCCGAGCAGAAGCCAAAGCAGAGGACCGTGGCGATCGTGCCAAAATAAGCCAGCCGCGCGCCGCGCAAGCTGCCGCCCAGGTAATCGGCCGCGCGTGCGAACGTGGCAGCCAGGCTCATCAGCGCCAAGGCCGCGAAGGGACTGGCTAGAATCACGATCAACAGCGAGTACCGGCTGCTGCTCTCGCCGGCCCGGTGCAGGTGGACGATCGCGCCGGCCGTGACCAGCAGCGCGGCCACGCACGGCGCCTGGTTATCGCGGCGCAGCCAGATGTGTCGCCATTTCCACAGCCCGGCGAACATCAGCAGCGAAAACGCCGCGTCGAGTCCCCGCCGCATGGTGTGAACGAAAATCCAGGACAATTTGCCGAACGACAGCGATTCCGGCGACCAGTCGAGCGGTTGGCTGGCTTTGACCAGGATGTTCGGTTGCGGAGCGAGGGGCGTTGCTGGTTCGGTGGCCGGCACGGTAGGGGTGGCCCCGTTAGCTGACGTCGGCGCGGCGGTGGCTTGGGCCGTGGGCTGGTCGGCCAGTTTGCCGTAAAGCAGATGATCGAACAAATGCGGCACGTAGGCCAGCCGCTGGAATTCGACCCACCGCGACTGCGAGTGTCCGGCCAGCACGGTGCTATTCAACAGCACGAACAGTGCGACCTGCACGGCGAACAGGGTTGCCATGCCGCGCAACATGGCCCGGCGCGCGGCCGGCGCATCCCACGCTCGATAGACGACCCACAGCAGCGCCGGCGCGAACAGGAACCAGCCTTCAAATCGCGTATGCTGCGCCAGGAACAGCGCCCCGGCCAACAACGCAAAGTTCCACGCGCGCCCGGTACACGCCGCGCGCCAAGCCAGATAGACGCTGGTCGTGGCGAACATCCAAAACGTGGAGTCGCGCATCAATTCGGGGGACCATTCAATCAGCTTGGGGTGCGTGGCGTACAACAGCACGGCCACGGCCGCCACGCGACGATCGAACTGCCAACGCAACCAGCAGTACAGCGGCAAGATCGCGGTCACCGCCGTGGCAATGCCCCACACCTTGCCGGCCAGGGACCATTCCAAGCCTGCACGATGCAGCCAGCTCAGCACCATCGGGTACACGTTCCAGCCCAGGGTCATCAAGGCCGGAGCACGATTCCCTTGCTCCCAGGCTTCGGCAAGCTGGATGTATAAGATGCCGTCGGCGCAAACGACGTCGATCTTGGTGGCCAGCGCCAAACGTAGCACCAGCGCGAGAGTCGCGAGCAACGCGACCCAGCCGATTTCCGCGCGCGACCAGGAGGGGGCCGGCGCTGATGCCTCACCTAGCAAGTACGGTAACTCGCGCGCAGGCGTGAGCCGTTCCAGGTTCAATGTCGAGGCGATCTTCAGCACCATAAGCAGCTCCGCCGCGTTCCATCACGGCGGTCCTCTTCCCCCGCTGAACGCATCGATTGGCAACCGACGGTTGCGTCCCGCTTGCCGGGCGCCCTCTCGTGGGGGGAGACTAAGGGGGCGTATTTAAGCGAACCGGCTGGCACGAGTCAATTCCGCCTTGCTGCTAGCAGGTTTACAACCAGCTGAGGATTTGACTTGCTAGCAAGCAAACGGGCGGCTTCGACAGGTGGTCTACAGCTTATCCCCAAGGGCCAGCTAGCATCCCGGGCCACCAACGAGGGATGGCGGGGTGTCAGAAAGCCTTTTTCGATAGGAATTTACGCTATTTGCCGCGGGCTTTACGCCGCAAGCTGCCTAGAGTCTGCATTATGAAATCTCCAATTCCGTTTGACGTGGTACAAAGTTACTAATACCATGTCATGCTTTAGTCGAATATTAGTCAGACTTCCTATTTGAAATCCTCATTCCGGACATGGCTATCCAACTGCGAGCTTTGAAGATCTTTTGCGATGTCGTGCGGCAGCGCAGCTTTTCGCGCGCGGCCGACGAAAACGACATCTCGCAATCCGGCGCCAGTCAGGTCGTCCACCAGCTTGAACAAAGCTTGGGGGTCAAGCTGATTGATCGATCGAAGCGCCCGTTCGTGCTCACTCCGGAAGGAGAAGAGTATTACGAAGGGTGTCGTGGGGTCGTCGAGCGATATTTCGCGCTCGAAGACCGCGTGCGCACCTTGCACCAGGACGTGGTGGGGCGCGTGCGCGTGGCGTCGATCTATTCGGTCGGCCTGCACCACATGAACCGGTACTTGCAGGAATTTCTCACGCAGCATCCCAAGGCGAATGTCCGGCTCGAATACCTGCACCCGAATCGCGTCTATCAAAGCATTGAAGACGACGTCGCCGACCTGGGATTGATCAGCTATCCGAAGCCTTCACGCACGTTGCAGGCGATTCAATGGCGCGAAGAGCCGATGGTGCTCGTCGTCGCCCCAGGGCATCGACTCGCCGGGGCCAAGCACGTCAGCCTGGGGCAACTCGACCGCGAACGAATGATCGGCTTTGACCGCGACTTGACCATTCGCAATGAAATCGACCGGGTGTTGAACCAGCATCGCGTCGAAGTCCAGGTCGTGATGGAATTCGACAACATCGAGACCATCAAGCGGGCCATCGAAATCGACGCTGGCATTGGGCTATTGCCCGAACCGACCGTGCAGCGCGAAGTCCAGGCTGGCACCTTGGTGGCGGTGCCGTTGGACACGGACGAACTGGTGCGGCCGTTGGGGATCATCCATCGCCGCGGCAAGGAATTGTCGAGCACGGCCGAGCGGTTTATCGAGTTGCTGCTGCGCGAAGGGGGGCACGTCGGCGGCGAAATCGACGCCGGCTCGGCCGCGGGCGACTCGCCCAATGGTAAACCTGCCGCCGAGTCGCCGGTTCCCGCAGGGGCCAGTCACCATGACCAGGCTGACGCGGCCCAGGCGGCCAGTCAGCCAGGCCGGCGCGGCGGCAAACACCGCTTCGAACCGGCCGGTTCTTCGAGTTAGTTCAGGCTGACGCCGACGACTCGGGTGGTCTCGGCGCCATGAATTGGCACACTTTTTAGCAAGGCGTTCGGCCTGACCCACTCACGATCGTGCGGACCCCCACACGGATGCCGACGACTCGGGCCACGAACAGTTTTAAGAATGACGACGGTGCGATGATGAGCGAGATTTTCAAGAAGCACACTGGCGGCGACGGCAGCCTGTACGACCCGGCCATGGAGAAGGACGCCTGCGGTGTCGGCTTCATCGTCGACATGCACGGCCGCAAAAGCCACTCGATCGTGCGCTCGGGGTTGCAGATTCTGGAGAACCTGGTGCATCGCGGCGCATGCGGTTGCGACCCGCTGACCGGCGATGGCTCGGGCATCCTGACCCAGATTCCGCACGAGTTTTACGCGGCAATCGCCAAGGACGCCGGCTTTACGTTGCCTGCGCCGGGCGAATATGGAACGGGCTTGTTGTTCTTGCCGCGCGAGGAAGAAGAACGCCGCTACGTGATGCGCCGGTTCGAAGAGCTGACCGCCGAAGAAGGACAGCAGTTCCTCGGTTGGCGCGAGCCGCCGATCAATAATGACCATATCGGCTACGTGGGCAAGGAAGTCGAGCCGATGATCATGCAGGCGTTCGTGGCGCGCGGCGCCAAGACGCCGTCCCACTTGTTCGATTGGAAGCTGTTCGTCATTCGCGAGCGGCTCGAACTGGACGTCGACCGCGGCATGTTGCGGCAGAAGAAGTTCTTCTACGTTCCCAGCCTGTCGTCGAAGGTCATCATTTACAAAGGCCTGATGCTGGCCGACAAGGTTGACAAGTTCTTTCCCGACCTGTTGGACGATCGATACCAGACGGCCCTGGCGCTGGTGCATCAGCGTTACAGCACGAACACCTTCCCGACCTGGGATCTGGCCCATCCGTTCCGCTTCCTGGCCCACAACGGCGAAATCAACACGCTGCGCGGCAATCGCAATTGGATGCACGCGCGGCAGCACATGCTGGCCAGCGATGTCTATGGGCCCGACCTGGCCAAGATCGGCGAGATTTGCACGCCCCATTCGAGCGACTCGGCCACGCTGGACAACGTGCTTGAATTGCTGGTTCTCACCGGCCGCTCGCTGCCGCATGCCGTCAGCATGCTCATCCCCGAACCGTGGGACGGGCACGAGACGATGTCGGACGAGAAGAAGGCCTACTACGAATACAACGCCTGCTTGATGGAGCCCTGGGACGGGCCGGCTTCGATCGCCTTTACCGACGGCACGGTCATCGGCGCCACGCTCGACCGCAACGGCCTGCGTCCCAGCCGCTATTGGGAAACGACCGACGGTCTGGTGATCATGGCGTCGGAAGCTGGCGTGCTCGAGATTCCGGCCAGCCAGATCAAGAGCAAGGGCCGCCTGCGCCCCGGGCGCATGTTCCTGGTCGACACGACCAAGGGGCGGATCGTCCGAGACGACGAGATCAAGAACGAGTTGGCGGTGCGGCACCCGTATCGCCAGTGGCTCAATGAACACCAGTTGAAGCTGTCCGACCTGCCCGAGCCGCCGGCCGTGGCGACCAATGGTCACGCGAACGGTCACGAGCGCGCCGGCGCGCACGACCATAGCGCGCACGACAACGGCCACGTGTACGCCCTGCCGACGGCCGACGAACTGTTACCGCTGCAGCGCGCGTTCGGTTACACGCTGGAAGACTTGCGCGTGATCCTCGTTCCCATGGCCAGCGACGGCGCCGAGCCGATCGGCTCGATGGGGAACGATACGCCGCTGGCGGTGCTGAGCGATCGGCCGCAGCCGTTGTACAGCTACTTCAAGCAATTGTTCGCCCAGGTCACCAATCCGCCGCTGGATGCGATTCGCGAAGAGATCGTGACCTCGCTGATCACCACGATTGGCTCGGAGGGGAACCTGCTCGACGAGTCGGCCCAGCAATGCCGGCTGTTGCGGTTGGACACGCCGATCATCACCAATGCCGAGCTGCGCAAGATCAAGACGCTCGACCGCCCAGGCTTCAAGTCGCGGACGTTGTCGACCCTGTTCCGCCGCGGCGAAGGGGCCGACGGCATGCGCCGCCGATTGGACGCCCTGCGGGCCGAAGCCTCGCAGGCGATCGCCGACGGCGTGACGTTGCTTATTCTGTCCGATCGCGGCGTCGACGAGCATTGGGTGCCGATTCCGGCGCTACTGGCCACCAGCGGCGTGCATCATCATCTGATTCGTGAAGCCTCGCGTACGCACTGTGGCCTGATTGTCGAAAGTGGCGAGCCGCGCGAAGTACACCATTTCGCCTTGCTGACCGGTTACGGCGCCGGCGCGGTGAATCCTTACCTGGCGTTCTGCACCTTGGCCGAGATGAAGGCCCAGAACTATTTCGACGACAAGCTCACGGTCGAGAAACTCGAGAAGAACTACATCAAGGCCGTCAACAAGGGCTTGCTGAAGATCATGTCCAAGATGGGCATCTCGACCCAGCAAAGCTACCGCGGCGCGCAGATCTTCGAAGCAGTTGGCTTGAACCAGGCCTTGGTCGACGAATATTTCACCTGGACCGCCACGCGCATCGAAGGCATTGGCGTCGAGACCGTGGCGGCCGAGGCGCTGCGCTGGCACGAATGGGCCTGGCCGCGCAATCGGATCCCCAGTGTGCTCGACTTGGACGTCGGTGGACAGTATGCCTGGCGCCGCAAGGGCGAAGCCCACATCATGAACCCCGAGGTCGTGGCCAAGCTGCAACACTCGACCCGCTTGAACAGCCGCGAGGAGTTCAAGAAGTTCTGCGAGCTGATCGACAAGCAAGAGCGTCAGTTGCTGACCCTGCGCGGGCTGTTGGACTTCAAGAAGTCGGCCCATCCGGTGCCGTTGGATGAAGTCGAACCGGCCAAGGAGATCGTCAAGCGATTCGCCACCGGGGCGATGTCATACGGCTCGATCTCGAAGGAAGCCCACGAGACGCTGGCCGTTGCCATGAATCGGCTGGGTGGCAAGAGCAACACCGGCGAAGGTGGCGAGGACGAAGCCCGTTACATTCCGCTCACCAACGGTGACAGCAAGAACAGCGCCATCAAGCAAGTGGCCAGCGGTCGCTTTGGCGTGACCAGCGAATACCTGGTCAGCGCTCAGGAGCTGCAGATCAAGATGGCCCAAGGGGCCAAGCCGGGCGAAGGTGGCCAGTTGCCGGGCGCCAAGGTCGACAAGGAAATCGCGCGCGTGCGTCACAGTACGCCGGGCGTGGGCCTGATCTCGCCGCCGCCCCACCACGACATTTACTCGATCGAAGACCTGGCCCAATTGATCCACGATTTGAAGAACTCGAATCGTCACGCGCGAATCAGCGTCAAGCTGGTGTCGGAATACGGCGTGGGCACCGTCGCGGCTGGCGTGTCGAAGGGCAAAGCCGACGTGGTGCTGATCTCGGGCTACGAAGGTGGCACCGGGGCTAGCCCGCAAACCTCGATCAAGCACGCGGGCATTCCCTGGGAACTGGGCGTGGCCGAGACGCACCAGGTGCTCGTGCGCAACGACCTGCGCAGCCGGATCGTCGTGCAGACCGACGGTTTGTTGCGCACGCCGCGCGATGTGGCCGTGGCCGCGCTCCTGGGGGCCGAAGAGTGGGGCATCGCCACCGGCGCGCTGGTGACGATTGGTTGCATCATGATGCGCAAGTGTCATCTGAACACCTGCCCGGTCGGTATCGCTACGCAGGATCCAGCGCTGCGGGCCAAGTTCGCCGGCAAGCCCGAGCACGTGGTCAACTACTTCTTCCTGGTCGCCGAGGGGCTGCGCGAGATCATGGCGCAGCTCGGCTTCCGCACGATCAATGAAATGGTCGGCCGCGTCGATATGCTCGAAAGCCGCAAGGCCATCGACCATTACAAGGCCCGTGGGCTCGATCTGACCAAGCTGTTGTACAAGCCCGAGGCGCTGCCTTATGTCAAAACGTACTGCTGCCAGCCGCAAGATCACGGCATCGACGAATCGCTCGACATCAAGGTACTGTTGCCCAAGTGCGCGGAGGCGCTCGAGGACGCGCGGCCGGTGACGCTCGACTTGCCGATTCGCAATGTGAATCGCACGGTCGGCACCATTTTGTCTAGCGAAGTCACCAAGCGGTACGGCGCTCGTGGACTGCCCGAGGACACCATTCAGCTCAACTTCCGCGGTACCGCGGGACAGAGCATCATGGCCTTTGGCGTTCATGGCGTGACCTGCCGCGTGGAAGGGGACGTGAACGACTACCTGGGCAAAGGTCTGTCCGGGGGCAAGGTCATCATCTACCCGGATCGCGATGCCAAGTTCTTGGCCGAGGACAACATCATCGCCGGCAATGTGGTGCTGTACGGCGCGACAGATGGCGAAGTCTACATCCGCGGCGTGGCCGGCGAGCGGTTCTGCGTTCGCAACAGCGGCGCCGAGGCGGTGGTCGAAGGTGTCGGCGACCACGGCTGTGAATACATGACTGGTGGCGTGGCGGTGATTCTGGGTGAGACAGGTCGCAACTTCGCGGCCGGCATGAGCGGTGGCATCGCCTACGTGCTGAACGAGTCGGGCAAGTTCCCGACCTTGGTCAATCGCGAAATGGTCGAACTCGAAGACCTCAGCCAGCCGGAAGATCGCCAACGCGTGCTGAAGCTCATCGGCCGGCACGTGGAATACACCAAGAGCGCGCGCGGCCAGTACGTGCTCGACAACTGGGAACAACTGAAAGACAAGTTTGTCAAAGTGATGCCGGTCGATTACAAGCGCGCTTTGGCGGAAATGAAAAAGGAGCAAGCGGCCAAGGCCGCTGCGCTCGAAGGAGCCGTCCATGGGTGATGTTCGTGGCTTTATGAAATTTACTCGCGCTCACCACGGCAACCAGCCGCCGGCCGAGCGCGTGTTGCACTACCAGGAGTTCATGCAGGTTCTGCCCGAGGCCGAGCTGCGCAAGCAAGGCGCCCGGTGCATGGACTGTGGCGTGCCGTTTTGTCACACCGGTTGCCCGTTGGGGAACATCATCCCCGACTTCAACGATCTGGTGTTCCGTGGCCAGTGGCGGACGGCGCTCGAACGACTGCACGCGACGAACAACTTTCCCGAGTTCACCGGCCGCGTTTGTCCCGCCCCGTGCGAGGCGGCCTGCGTGCTGGGTATCAATGAAGACCCGGTCGCGATCAAGGAAATCGAAATGTCGATTGCCGATCGCGGCTTTGACGAGGGCTGGATCCAGCCCGAGCCGCCAGCGACGCGAACCGGCAAGCGAGTCGCCATCGTCGGCAGCGGCCCGGCAGGGCTGGCCGCGGCGCAACAACTGAACCGCGCCGGACACCAGGTCACGGTGTTCGAGCGCTCGGATCGGCCGGGTGGGTTGCTGATGTACGGCATTCCCGATTTCAAACTCGACAAAGGGCGCGTCTGGCGCCGCATCAAGCAGATGGAAGCCGAAGGGGTCGAGTTCCGTTGCAACTCGAACGTCGGCGTGAACGTCGCGGCCAGCGACCTGAAAAACAATTACGACGCGCTGCTGTTGTGCGGCGGCTCGACCGCGCCGCGCGATCTGCCGATTCCGGGCCGCAACCTGAAGGGCGTCCACTTCGCGATGGAGTTCCTGCCGCAACAGAACAAGCGGAACCAAGGGGACGAAATCGACGCCAACGTGGCGCTCAGCGCCGCGGGCAAAGACGTAATCATCATCGGCGGTGGCGACACCGGCAGCGACTGTACCGGCACGTCGAACCGGCAACGGGCGAAGAGCGTCACCCAGTTCGAGTTGCTGCCCCAGCCCCCCGATTTGGGTCACTTCCCCCGCGCGGCCGATCGGCCGGTCAACTCGCCGTGGCCGTACTGGACGATGATGTTGCGGACCAGCTCGTCGCACGAAGAAGGGTGCGACCGGCACTTCAGCGTGTTGACCAAGGAGTTCAAGGCCGACGCCCACGGCAACGTGGCCGAGTTGGTGACCGCGATCATCGAATGGTACACCGACGAGTCAGGCAAGCAGCAGTTCCGTGAGGTGCCAGGCTCGGTCAAGTCGTGGCCTTGCCAACTGGTGCTGCTGGCGATGGGCTTTGTCGGTCCCGAGAAGCGCGGGGCGATTGCCGATTTGGGCCTGGAACTCGACCCGCGCGGCAACATCAAGTGCAACTCACACTACATGACCAACGTCGATGGCGTGTTCGCCGCCGGCGATATGCGTCGTGGACAATCGCTGGTGGTGTGGGCCATTCACGAAGGTCGCGAGGCCGCGCGAGCGGTCGACAAGTACCTGATGGGGGTCACGCACCTGCCCAGCGCCGCGGCCGGCGAGTTTGCCTGGCGCTAGAGTGGCGTCATCGCATCTGCCAAGCCGGCGACTCAGTCGCCGATCCAAGGCGGCGAAGCCGCCGGCTTGGAAGCGTGGCAGAACTTTGCTCTAGAAGATCGCTCGATTGGATGCCCCGTAAGGATTCGTCACGCCATGCCACGTTCGGCTTCGAAGTGTACGCGGCGCGCTTGTTCGCGTTCGAGAGCAGCAGTGTCAAATGCGCCTGCCGCGCCGGCGCGCGAGGCGGTCGGGTTCGTCTTTCCCAGCGAGTTGGGCTGGTTCGCCTTGGAAATGGTTGGCGACGCCGTGCGCCGCGCCTCGTTCGGCTATGCGAGTTGGCGCGAAGCGATCGTGTACTTGAACATTGATCCGTCGGGGGACGAGCCGCGCGGCAAGACGGCACGCTTGATCAAACGCTTGCAGGCCTACGCCACGGGCAAGCGTGATGACTTTCTCGACGTCGAACTGGCCGAGCCGCGCAGCACGCCGTTTGCCCAAGCCGTGATCGAACAGTGTCGCCGCATCGCGCCGGGACAGGTGCTGAGCTATGGGGATTTGGCCCAGGCCGCTGGCTCGGCCGGCGCGGCACGCGCGGTCGGCAGCGTGATGTCGAGCAACCGCATTGCGATCATCGTGCCGTGCCATCGAGTGGTGGCCAGCGGCGGCAAGTTGGGGGGCTATTCCATGGCCGACGGCGTGGCCGTGAAAAGCCGGCTGTTGGCGCTGGAAAACGCTGGCAAACCAGGGCGAAAGCGGAGCTAAAAACCGGCCTGGAATTGATTGGCGAATCCAGAGAGAATAGAAGCGGAAGGTCAATGGACCTTGCGTTGTGGTGGCGACCCCCTTGTGATTGGCAAAGAGTGGGTCGCCGAGGATGCCGAGTCTCGTATGACGATGATGAACAACGATTCGTGGCAGCTGGAGCGCCGGGCCGACGGGGCCGTCGTGGTGCGTGTGCCGTCGCGCTCGCGCGATGGCCAGAAGCTGCCCGACGCCGTGTTCGCGTTCCGTCACGGCGATCCTCAATACCGCTTCTGGGACGCGCAAATGCGCGAGCGTGAATCCCTCGGCAAGCCGTAGAGTGCGGGCTGGGTACGTGTCGATGATTTCCCGGCGCTGAGCTAATAGTTACAATCGCGAGCGATGCTGCATCAGCCCTTCTCCTTCCGGGAGAAGGTGGCCGAAGGCCGGATGAGGGTCTTCGCATTTGTGGAGCGATCATGCCAGGTCGCAAGCCGTTATCGGCAGAACAGCAATCGCGCGCTCGTCGGCTACGTCGCGAAGCGACAATACCCGAACGATTGTTGTGGAGCCATTTGCGCCGCGGCCAACTCGGCGGCTTGAAGTTCCGTCGCCAGTTCGCCATCGGCCCGTACTTCATCGACTTTTATTGCCACGAATCGCGACTTGCCATCGAGTTGGATGGCGATAGCCACGTTGGTCGTGCCGAGTACGACCAGCAGCGCACCGTGGCGGTTGAAGCAAAAGGTATTCGTGAGCTGCGCATCGCGAATGACGACGTGCTTCAAGAGCTTGATTCTGTCTTGGAAGGAATTCTGCTCGCTTGTGGTCGAAGGCCTGACGAGCTACCAAGACCCTCATCCGGCGGCTAGCGCCGCCACCTTCTCCCGGGAGGAGAAGGGTGAGCGCAGCGTCGCGCGAGGGTTCATCTACTCGCGCTCCTGACAGAGCCCAGGCTGTGAACGCTTGCGATCCCGCGAGTTCACAATCGCAAGCAGCGCACCATCAACCCTTCTCCCTCCGGGAGAAGGTGGCCGAAGGCAATACTGTTCGGCACAAAATCTGCTTGAAGCGAGCGCACACTCACTTGAAATGGTAATCCGATGGCGGTGTTGTGAATGCAAGTAAATGGGGAGGTTTGGCGAAGTGAAACGAAGCGTAGACAACCTTTGTCTTGTCTTGCCCAGTCTTTTCGCTCGCTGTTCCTAGTGCCTCTACAAAAATCGTACCGAACAGTATTGGGCCGATAGGCCGGATGAGGGTCACGCCTGCGCCGGCAAAAACTTTCGCGCCAAGTCTGGCGACTTCCTCCGCTCTTACCCCACGGCTTTCTTGACCAGCGCGGTGATTTTGGTTTCGGCGGCGGAGGTCCACTGGACCAGGGCGAAGGCGGTGGGCCACATCGTGCCGTCGTCGAGCTTCGCTTCGTGCATGAAGCCGAGCGTCGCGTAGCGGGTCTTGAACTTCTGGGCGCTCTGGAAGAAGCAGACGACCTTGCCGTCCTTGGCCCAGGCGGGCATCCCGTACCAAAGCCGCGGCGCCAGGGCCGGCGCGGCGGCTTTGACCAGCGCGTGCAACCGCTCGCCGAGCACGCGATCCGCCGTCGGCATCGCCGCGATCGTGGTCAGCACGGCGCTTTCGCCATCAGCTTTGTCAGCCGCCGGGCGAGGGCGTGCGGCTGGCTTCTTCTTCGCAGCCTGCTTGGTGGCGCTCTTGGCGGATTTCTGCGTGCGTTTCATGGCGAGTGGCACGATGGCTATTGTTGCTGCGCGGGGCGGGTGGCTAGGGGGCCGACCGGGGGCGCTTCGTACGCGCTGAATACTGCCCAGATGGGGAAGTGGTCCGACACGGCCAGCGCGTCGTTGAACGTCAGGTTGTATTCCTGCATCAGGTTCAACACGCCGGCTTGCCCTTGGTACTCGCGCGTGGCCACGCCGTCGAACAGCATGTTGTCGTACTGCTGGTTCTGTCGCGTGTTGGTCGGCCGGCCCGTGATCACGTGAGTGATGTTCGGCAGTGTGCCGAGTCGGCCCAGGTGGTATTCGTCGGCGTTCAAGTCGCCGAGCAGAATGATGTCGTCTTCGCCGCTGCCATTGCGCTGCACGCCGACGTACACGTCGGCCAAGGCGTCGAGTTCGTTGTTGACATCGTCGGGCGTGGTGTGAATGTCGACCAGCGAGAACGTGAAGGCCTGCGCCGCCGGCGGCCCGCGCACGCGGAAGTTCGCCACCATCGGTTCACGCTGAATTCGATCGTTTGGGTCTGGCACCGTATAGACCGAGCCCGTGGTCAGCTCGATCCGCGCCGTGTTGTAGATCACGGCATACTGCTCTTTGCTGTTCGTGCGCCCCAGTCGCGGGCCGACCACGGCATCGTAGGCGGCACCGGTGGCGTTGATCTGTTGCAAGAAGCGCGGGATGACGTCGTCTTCCTTGGATCGCACTTCTTGAATCGCGATCACGTCGAACCGCCGCGCCACCTTGGCCAACGTGTCCATCACGGCCGGCTTGGCCAGCTTCGACTCGCCGAACACTTGAATGTTGAACGACGCGATCGTGATCGTGTCGGGCGTCGTGGTCGACGAAACGGCCGACGCGGCGACCGGTCCAGGCACGACCGCTGGCGTGGCGGTGACCGAATTATTGCCAACGGTAGAGGTCGTCGCGCCGTTGGGTGATGTGCCATAGGGCGAACTGCTGGCGATTGGCGTCGTCGTAACCAGCGGCGGCATCACGGGGCTCGTTGTGCCCGGCACGCTTGCCGTGGGTTGGGCCGGGACCGTCGTGGTCGAATACGTCGAGGCGGCGCCAGGAACGTAGGGTGACACGGTCGTCGGCGCGACTTCGCCCGGTGGCGGCGGCAAGGTGATCGGCTGGTTGATCACCTGCATGTCGGCCGGCGGCACGCCGCTCCAGACAGGGTCGTTGCCCGAGTTGGTCGTGCCACTCGCGAAAGGCGTCACCGTGCCGGGGCCATTCGTCGTAGGGGTAGTCGGTGAGCCGGGCACGTTGGCATAGACGGGCGTCGCAGGTGTCGTCGACCAGTTGTTGGCCGGCAACGTCGCGCCGGGGGCGAACGGCGTGCTGTTGTTCGACGGGCTTACCTGAGTCGCGGAACCGGCGGTGCTCGCCGATGCGTTCATATACGGCGAGTTACCCGTATCGGTCGAGCGATAGTCGGGCTGGCCGTGGTGCGCGTACGGCGAACCATACGTGTTCGTCGCCGTGCTCGTCGTGGCGGGCCAGGTGTTGGACGGATAGGTATTCGACGAATAAGAGTTGGCAGGCCAGGTGGTCGTCGCGGTGGCGGCGGTCGGCGTGGCCGTCGTTGGCGAGTAGGTGACGGTGCGCGGCGATGCAGGATCGTTGCTCAGCGCCGCGTACGGCGCGGCGTAGGTTTGCTCGACGGTTGTCTTGTCGCCGATCGTCGCGTCGTGCGACTTCGCGGCCGGGTCGCGCGGCGTCGTGTTATTGCGCGTGCTTGAGAAATCGAAGCGGGCCGCCGGGCTCGCGGTCGGCGCTGGCTGATGGGCCGTTTGCTCCAACAGATGCCGGCGAACATTCAGCAGCACGATGAGGCTGACTACTGAGCAAAGTCCAATGCTCAGCCAGAAGCGCGCGTTGATCGACATGCGTTTCCCCTCCTTGGGAAGCGGCACCTAAACAATTGCGGGGCCGAAAGATACCGCACCGGGGCCACCCGACCAAGAGCAGTAACCAGGGTCGGGCGTGCTAGCGACGAGGCTTTGATTGGCCAGCACGGGCTTTCGGACGCTAAGATGACAGCATGCCAAGCACTCCCGTCATCAATCCAACGCGCGCCGGGTTTCTGGGAGCCATCGTGGGCCTGTTACTGGCGTGCTACGTGCTGGCCGACGACGGTCAGCGGCTGGGGCGGAGAGAGACGCCGTGGATTTGTGGGCCGGTGTTGCTGCCGGCGGGGCTGTTGGGAGCGAACATTGCCAGCGGTCTGTTCAAGCCGGCGATCTTGATGGGGTTGCCGCTGCTTTACGGCTGCTATGGCGGCTTGGCCGCCGCAGTTCGGGTCACGATTGCCGTCCCGATGATCGTCCTGGTACATCTGGTCGCGGTGACGATAACTCAATCGCTGATTCAGGTTGCGGCCGGGCCGCCACCCGCTTGACGACCCGGCGCGACTCCCTTACGATGCAGGGCTTCCGCAAACCAACAGTCCTTATTCTGTCCGTTCCCTGGTGATTTCATGGCCGTTCCCAAGCGCCGTCAATCGAACGCCCGCACCGGCAGCCGGCGTGCTCACGATTTCAAGGTTCCCAAGCAGTTACATTACTGCTCCAAGTGCAGCACGGCCGTGCCGACCCACGTCGTTTGCCCGAACTGCGGCCACTACATGGGCCGTCCCGTGGTCGAAACGGCCGAGTAAGGAAGCGGTGACCCCTTGAGTCGCACCGCTTTTCTGTTCCCAGGGCAAGGGGCTCAGGCCGTCGGCATGGGGGCCGAGTTGTCGGCGTCGTTGCCGGCCGCGCGCGAGTTGTTTGACCGCGCGAATCAAGTGCTGGGCTATGACCTGGCCAAGATCTGTTTCGAGGGCCCGGTCGAGCAACTCGATTCGACCGTCCATAGCCAGCCCGCTTTGTTCGTCACCAGTCTGGCGGCGCTCGAACTGTTAAGGCGCGACAAGGCCGATGTCGTTGCGGCCGTCGAAGCCACCGCGGGTCTCAGCCTGGGCGAATATTCGGCGCTGGTCTTTGCCGACGCGATTGATTTCGACGCGGGCTTGCGACTGGTGCAAGAGCGCGGCCGCGCCATGCAAGACGCCGCCGACGCCATTCCCAGTGGCATGGTCAGCATCCTGGGACTGGACCTGGACAAGGTGCAGGGTCTGTGCGACGAAGCGCGTCAGGAGGATGTATTGCAGGTGGCGAATCTGCTTTGCCCCGGCAATATCGTCGTCTCGGGATCGAAAGCCGCCTGTACACGCATGGCCGAGTTGGCCAACGCCGCCGGCGCCATGAAAACCATTTCGCTGGCCGTGGCCGGCGCGTTTCACACGCCGATCATGCAGCCAGCCGTCGAGCGCTTGACCGCGGCGGTGGCCGCAACCAAGATCGAGGCGCCGCGGATTCCGGTCATCTCGAACGTCGATGGCAAGCCGCACACCGATCCCGCCGAGATTCGGCAGTTGCTGGTCCGGCAAGTGGTCAGCCCCGTGCAGTGGGAAGCGTCGCTGCGCTATCTGCTGGGGCAGGGCTATACAACATTCTACGAGGTGGGGCCGGGGCGCGTGTTGCGAGGGCTGCTCAAGCGGATCGACCGCTCGACCAAGTGCGAAGGCGTGCTGGAATAGGGACGCGCCCGCAAGGGCAGCGTATTTCCTGCTTCGACCCAGGGGTAGCTATCCCTGGGCTTTCTTAGACCAACAACGATATTCAACGGGTGAAACATGGCGGAAGTTCCAGCGGATCAAATCAGTGTCGATCTCTCGGGCCAGGTGGCGCTGGTCACGGGGGCGTCGCGCGGCATCGGCCGTGGCATTGCCGTGGCCTTGGCCCGTTGTGGCGCGCGCGTGGCCTGTGTGGCCCGCGACGTCAACAAGCTGAAAGAGACCGTCGACGAAATCACCGCCGCTGGTGGCCAGGCCGAGCCGTTCGTCTGTGACGTCAGCAGCTCGGACAGCGTCAACCAGTTGGTTGATTCGATTGCCGAGAAGTGGGGCCGGTTGGACATCCTGGTGAACAATGCCGGCATTACTCGCGACACGTTGATCCCGCGGATGAGCGACGAGCAGTGGGACGAGGTGATCGCCACGAACCTGCGCGGGGCGTTCCTGTTCACGCGGGCCGCCACGCGGCCGATGATGCAGCAGCGCTACGGGCGGATCATCAACATCTCGAGCGTCTCGGGCCTGATGGGGAACCCGGGCCAGTGCAACTATTCGGCGTCGAAGGCGGGTCTGATCGGCTTTACTCAGACCGTCGCCCGTGAGTTGGCCGGGCGCAAGGTTACCGTGAATGCGGTGGCTCCGGGCTTCATCGAAAGCGAGATGACCGCGGCCCTGGGGGACTCGATCATGACCGAGGTCAAGACGCGCATTCCGGCCAAGCGGATCGGCACCATCGCCGACGTGGCTGCGGGCGTGACGTTCTTGGCCAGTCGAGCCGCCAGCTATATCACCGGCCAGGTGTTGACGATCGACGGGGGTATGACAGCTTAACGCGGCAGGTAACAAGTGGTTAGGAGGCGCATGTTGCGAGGCGAAACGCGACCGCCAGAACTGGCGTGCCAAAGTCTCGGCCAAGTGCCGGAAAATCCTGTGGAAAAGCCGCTAGCCCCGTATTTACACACCCGGCAAAACCCGGTATATCTTGACGCTTCAAGCAAGAACCCTTTAGTTTCGTAAGAGTTAGGTCGTTACAGGCAGTCGGTGTGCGGTGCGCGTTTCGGAACGAGCCGCGCGCACGAGTCGGGATCGCAACAAGCTTTGCTAGATACCCGATCTTTTCACGAGCCCTGTCTAACTACAGTCGCTGTCTAAACACGAACGCTGTTTAAATACGAACACTGTCCTTTCAACTACCAGGAGGCCGTCACGGTGGCCACGGTCAAAGAACGCGTAATCAACATCGTCGCCGAGCAGTTGGGTGTGAACAAGGAACAGGTCACGCCCGAGACGTCGTTTGTCAACGATCTGGGCGCCGATAGCCTCGACACGGTCGAACTGGTGATGGAGCTGGAAGAAGAGTTCGACATCAACATTCCGGACGACTCGGCCGAGAAGATTCAAACGGTCGGCCAGGCGATTGACTTCATCGAAAAGGCCCAAGCAGCTAACGGATCGAAATGAAACGGCGCGTCGTCGTCACCGGCCTAGGCGCGGTCACGTCGCTGAGCTGTCGAGTGGAAGACCTCTGGCAGCGCATTCTGCGCGGCGAAAGCGGCATCCGGCCTATCACCATCTTCGATATTACCGGCCATCGGGTTCGTTTTGCCGGTGAAGTCCCGAATTGGACGACCGACGGGTATGTCAGCCCGAAGGACGCCAAGCGGGTCGATCGCTTTACGCAATTTGCGATGGTCGCTGGCATCGACGCCGTCAAGGATTCAGGCCTCGACTTCACGAAGGAAGAGCCGTTTCGCTGTGGCGTGATCTTGGGCTCGGGCATTGGCGGACTGAACGAAATCGAATGCCAGCACGGCCGCCTGCTAGAAAAAGGGCCGGACAAGGTCTCGGCCTTCACCATTCCCAAGCTGATGGTCAACGCGGCCAGCGGTCACGTTTCGATCCAGTATGGCTTGCGCGGCCCGAACGCCGCCGTGGCCACGGCCTGTGCCAGCGCGACGAACGCGATGGGTGACGCCTACAAGGCCATTCAGTACGACGACGCCGACATCATGGTCACCGGCGGCACCGAAGCGGCGCTCACGCCAATGGGCATTGCCGGGTTCGCCAACATGCGGGCCCTCAGCGAGCGCAACGACGACCCACAACGGGCCAGCCGGCCGTTCGACGCCGACCGCGATGGCTTTGTGTTGAGTGAGGGGGCCGGGCTGCTGGTGTTCGAAGAATTGGAACACGCCAAGCGCCGCGGCGCGAAGATCTATGCCGAGGTGCTGGGCTACGGCGCTAGCGCCGACGCCGGGCATATCACCCAGCCCGACGAGCATGGCATCGGCGCGGCCAAGGCGATGACCCTGGCGCTGCGCGACGCGCGGATGAGCCCCGAGGAAATCGGCTACATCAACGCCCACGGCACGAGCACGCCGCTGGGTGACGCGGCCGAGACGGCGGCCATCAAGACGGTGTTCGGCGGCTGGGCGCACCAGGTCAGCATCTCGAGCACCAAGAGCCAGCTCGGTCACTTGCTGGGCGCGAGCGGCGGCGTGGAGTTGATCTTCTCGGCTCTGGCGCTGCGCGACGAGGTGATTCCCCCAACCATCAATCTCGACACGCCCGATCCGAAGTGCGACCTCGATTACACTCCCAAGCAGCCAAAGCCGCGTAAGTTCAACGTGGCCATGTCAAACAGCTTTGGCTTCGGCGGCCATAACGGTTCGATCATCATCGGGACGTTGCGATAGGAAGTTGCTAGCGGCTAGTTGCTAGTGAGGGGCGGAGGGCGTCATCGTCACATCTAAGTCGCAACTGTCCGTGGTCAGTTGCCCTCCTGCTACTATTCGTTCAATGTTGTCACGCGGGAAAAGCTCGAAGAGAAGTTGAACTATATGCACATGAACCCGGTGCGCGCTGGGTTGGTTGCTGAGGCGGTGGCATGGCGTTGGAGTTCCGCCCGCTGGTATGCCGAACAAGTGGACGTAGGCGTCACGCTGACCTAGCCTGACCTGTAAAGAATCGAAACAGAATGGCCCGGCCGCTTGTCGGTCGGATTGCGTAGCAACAAGAAGAAGCTTTGCCGCAAGCGGCTTTCCAGGTCATTCTACGCACGTTGAAAGCCTTTCATTTTTCTTGTCGCTTGCGCGACCCAGCCGACGAGCGGCTGGGCCACCCAATTGAAAACAGGTCGCGCTACTTGACGCCATTCAACCGCAAGTGCGCACTCGGTTCGGTGGCCTTGGCGTTCGGCGGCGCGACGAGTTGCGGGGCGGGCAGGTGGCGCAGGAGCAAGTCGGTTTCGCGCGTGGCCGACACTTGCAGTTGGCTGACCGGCACCAGGGTTTGCAGCAGTGCCGCGATCGACTGCGTTTCCTTCGGGGCCTGCCAAAGATTGACCAGCGGGCCTTGCTCCAACCGCCCGGTCAAGACGCCTCCTGGGCTGTCTCCGGCGGCGCGGCCCACCAACTTCACGCCTGACGCGTCAACCGCGAAGTCGAACGCCAAACGCTCGAACGGCAGCATCTTGCCGCTGATCACCGGCGCCGGCTCGTGCCCCAAGTGCAGGGCCGCGATGCCCGCGTGAACCAGGCCGCGGCTCACCACGCCCGGCCCAGCTTGTACCGTGCCGACCGCTTCGATCAGCCGGCTGTTTTCCCAGCGGGCGCGCTCGATCACCACGTCGGCCGACGCGGAAAGGCTGTGCGGAAAATGTTGCGAAACGAGCGCGTCGAGGTCGAGTTGCGAAAGGCGGCCGGACAGCTCGCCGTGCCAACCGTCGGCCGCTTCGTCGAGCCACAGCCAGCCGTGAAAGCGACAACGCGTGCCCAGCCAACCGCTGGCGTCGATCAACGGCGCGAACACCGTGGCGGGCAGCGGCGTGCTGCCGGTTCGCAGACTGAATCGCGAGGTCGGCCGACCGCCCGACAATCGCCGCGCCACGTGCAACGCGATGGGCTCGGGCATCTGTTCGCCGGCCAGCCGGAAGCTCAGTTCCGCTTCGTTGCCATTGGCCGCCGGGTGCAGCAGTCCCGACACATCGGTGAAGGTCTGTTCAGTCTGGGCGTTGCGCCACGTGACGTGGCCAGCGAGTAACCGAACCGCCGGCGCGCTGGCGGGCGGCTGACGCAGGCGGCGCTCCAAAAGTTGCCACAACTGGCTGGCGTGAGCGGCGTCGATTTCGATCGGGCCCGTGCGGACGACGTGCTGCGCGCCGGTATCAATGACCTCCAGCGTCGGACAGCGAAGTACCAACGCGCCGGTCTCGACGTCGTGCAGCTCCAGGCCGTGATACAGCGTCGCCCCGGGGCGCGGATAGCTGACATCGACCAAGGTCACGGGCATGCCGAGCAGCGTGGCCAGCGTTTGTTGCTCGGCCGTAACGGTGCCCGGCAGGCGTCGGCCGATGCCCCACGCCAGCACCAGCACGGTGGGGACCAGGCAGAACACGACGAACGCCGCGCGATACAACTGGCGTCGCGATAGTTCGTGCAGCCGCATGTCAGTTCATCCGTGAAATACAGGTCAGCCAAGCGCATCCTGCGCCGGCATACGACTATTTCCGCCGGGCCATGTCTAGGAACAGTTGATAGCGGGCCTTCATTTCGACCAGGCTGTCGCCGCCGAACTTGTCGATCAGCGCCGCGGCAATCTCGAACGCCACCACGTTTTCCAAGATCACCCCGGCCGCCGGCACGGCACAGACGTCGCTCCGCTCGTAATTGGCCGACTCGGGGGCTTTGGTTTTCAGGTTGATCGATTCGAGCGCCTTGCGCAAGGTGCTGATTGGCTTCTTGGCGGCGCGAATCACCAGCGGCTGGCCGTTGGTCATGCCCGCTTCGAGCCCGCCGGCGTTGTTCGTCGGCCGCACGTAGCCCAGGTTGGGCGACGCGGCCTGCGAGGCATCGTAATGAATTGGATCATGCACCTGTGAGCCAGGCCGTCGGGCGGCCTCGAAGCCCAGGCCGATCTCGACACCTTTGATCGCCTGGACGGCCATCACGGCTTGGGCCAGCCGGCCATCGAGCTTCCGGTCCCACTGGGCATGCGTGCCCAGCCCAAACGGCAGCCCTTCGACGCGCACTTCCAGGATGCCACCGAGCGTGTCGCCGTCTTTGCCCGTCTGGTCGATCAGGGCTTTGACTTCATCATCGCGCGCTGGGTCGAGCGCGTAGATTTCGCTACTGTCGCGCCAGGCTTTCTGTTCGGCCAGCGTGCCAGCGCGCGGCTCGACGTGAATGCCGCCGAGTTCCAACGTGTAACCAAAGCACGAGATGCCGAACTGCGCCAGCAACTGCTTGGCCAGCGCACCGGCCGCCACGCGAACGGTCGTTTCGCGGGCGCTGGCCCGTTCGAGCACCGGGCGGATCGAGCCCAGGTATTTGATCGAGCCAGTCAGATCGCCGTGACCCGGTCGCGGGCGTTCCAAGTCGCCCAGCCGTTCGAGCTTGTAGTCCCGATTGACGACCATCAAGGCGATGGGGCTGCCCAAGGTTTCGTTGTGCCAGACGCCGCTCAGCACGTCGACTTCGTCGGTTTCGATGCGTTGCCGGCCGCCGCGGCCATAACCGCCTTGTCGGCGGCGAAGTTCCGTGTTGATTTCGGCGGTGTCGAGTGGCACGCCGGCCGGAAAGCCATCGACCAAGGCCACCAGAGCCTTGCCGTGCGACTCGCCCGCCGTCCAGTAACGCAACATGTTGAGCTAGCCTGAGATAGGAACCGTAGGTGCGCACCGGGTGCGCGAACCGATCGATTTTACCCAGCCAGCCCCAACGGGCCTAGGGCAGTAGATGGAGGGGGAAGTTGCTAGTTGCGGGTTGCTAGTTGCTAGATAAAGGCGGGAAGTACAACTGCGGGCATGCTATTGGGAGATGTGAACGCACGACGCTTGCGGCTTACCTGCCTTCCCACTAGCAACTAGGAACTAGCAACCAGCAACTGCTACTCAAACTTCCTGCCCGTCAGTCGTTCAAACGCTTCGACGTATTTCTTCCGTGTGCCGGCGGTGACTGCTTCGGGAAGTTCTGGCGGCGGGCTTTGCTTGTCCCAACCGCTCTGTTCAAGCCAGTCGCGGACGAACTGCTTGTCGAACGAGGGCTGGCTGTGCCCCGGGCGGTATTCGCTGGCGGGCCAAAATCGCGAGCTGTCGGGCGTCAGCGCCTCGTCGATCAGGATCACTCGGCCGTCGATTTGCCCCCATTCGAACTTGGTGTCGGCGATGATGATGCCGCGCTGCCGAGCATAGGCCGAGCCGCGGGCATAGACCTCCAGACTCCGTCGTCGCAGCTCCTCGCTCAGTTCCAGTCCGACGTATTCGACCATCGTGTCGAACGCAATGTTTTCGTCGTGCCCCGTCTCGGCCTTGGTGGCGGGGGTGAAGATTGGTCCCGGCAGTTGGCTGCTTTCTTCCAGTCCCTCGGGCAGCGGAATCTGGCAGACGGTTCGCCGGGCGCGATATTCCTTGAGCCCCGAGCCGGCCAGATAGCCACGCACCACGCACTCGACCGGCACCACCTGGGTCTTGCGCACCAGAATCGTGCGGCCGCGGAGCGGCGCTCGGTCGATCCCCCCAGGTAGGTGCATCTGGTCGACGTCGGCGGTAATCAGGTGGTGGGGCTCGCCGAGCAGCTCGAACCAGAACACGCTCAACTGGGTCAGAATTCGCCCTTTGTCGGGGATGCCATTGGGCAAAATATAGTCGAACGCGCTGATTCGGTCGGTGGCCACGATCAGCAGCCGGTCCCCCAGATCGTAAACATCGCGCACCTTGCCGCGGCGGACGGGCCAGTGGGACAAATTGGTTTCAACAACGGCTTGGGTCATGGCGGCTGTCCATGGCCGCGCCGGGTGGCGTGGCCGGAAAATGGTGGTTGGCACGCGAATCATGGAAAACAGAGCCGGTAGTATACCTGCGCCGTCCGAGCGCAACAGGCGCGGCTGGGCGCTTCCGCGCCGAGGCCGTGAGCCGCCGCTGGCGCAGCGGGCAACCCCATATTCAGCCGGTGCAGCTTGCCGCTCGGGCGGGGGTGGTTTAGACTCGCGCTCGGCTTAGATTTGCGATCCAATCGTCCGGTTCTTCGGTGATGACGCCCGTCGCCTGGCAGGTCGATGGGCCGCTGGCGCTAGGGGCGTCGGCGTAGCGGCGACTTGGACGCCTCGAAGCGGTACAGGCGGCGCAGGGTGCGTCGGCCTGGTAGTGTCGACATCTCCGGGCGAAGGTTGGTTCCATGCCGCCGGCTGTGATGCGCCTGCAAGTTGATTCAGCGACGCCGCTGACGGCGCAGCAAGCCGAGCGCACCTACCTGACCGGCTTCGACCAGATACCCTGGCCCAGCCGGACCCAGTTGGCCAATGGTTTGTTGATCATTGACCGGGGGACCAGCGAGTCGGGGCGAGTCCACATTCCGATCTGCCTGAACGGGCGCGGCGAGTTGACGTTGTCGACCGCCACGCTGATGCAGCGCGAGAAGCCCTATTCGCTCGAAGTCGAGCTGGCTCGCGGACGCCTGAACTCGGTGCGTAACCAGTTGGCTGAGTGGCAGGTGTTGGGGCTGGTGGTGCCGCCGACCGTTGATACGGTTCTGGCCGAAGCGCTCCGCCACTTTTCGCAGGCGGTGGTCAACCCCGAGCAGCCCGTCCAGGCGGCGGCCGCGGCGCGCTTGGCGCTGGAGAAGGGGATGGAGGCTGGGGATCTGTTGATGGACGCCTATGTCGAACAGGTGCTGACTCAGCGCCTGAGGCAAGCGCCCAAGATTCCCGCCTGGCTCGGCGTGCAGATCGGTCACCGCATCCTCAGCCCCACGGCGCTCGATCAGATTTATTCGTCGTTCAATTCGTTGACCATGTCGATGTTGTGGAGCGAGATCGAGCGCATCGAAGGCCAGTATGACTGGAGTGTACCGGATCAGCAGGTCGCCTGGTGCGAGGAGCACAACGTCCGCGCCGTCAGCGGGCCGCTGTTGCGGCTCGACGCGCGCGGGCTGCCCGATTGGCTGCTGTTGTGGGAAGGGGACTTCGACGCGCTGCTGGGGATGATGAGCGAACACGTCAAGCGCGTGGTCACACGGTATCGGGGGCGCGTCTCGATGTGGCAGTGTGCCGCGCGCGTGAACGGCGGCAAGGTCTTGTCGCTGCACGAAGAGCAGATGCTGCAACTGGCCGTGCGCGCCATCGAGATCACGCGGCAGATCGATCCGGTCACACCGGTCATCGTCCGCTTTGACCAGCCGTGGGGCGAATACCTGCGGGAAGGTGAGTTCGAGCTCTCGCCGCTGCACTTTGCCGACACGCTAGTTCGTTGCGGCTTGCAGATGAGCGGTGTGGGGCTGGAACTGGGTTGGGGTTTTCATCCCCATGGCACGGCGCCGCGCGACCGGCTGGAACTGAGTCGCGAACTGGACATTTGGAGCTGCCTGGGCTTGCCGTTGCACGTGACGATCTCCTCGCCGTCGAGCGATCAGCCTGACCCCAAGGCGCGGAACAGCTCGCTCCCCTTGCCGGTCGATCATTTCTGGACTCCCGAGCAACAGGCCAACTGGATCAAGCAGGTGATGCCCCTGCTGCTGGCCAAGCCGTTCATCCAGTCCATCACCTGGAGCCAGTTGAGCGACGCCGAGTTTCACGAGTACAGCCATGCCGGGCTGTTCGACAGCGCCGGCGTGGCCAAGCCGGTCTTCACGGTCCTGGGGCAGTACAAGAAGCGATTTCTTTGATGTCCGTGGTCAGTCGCCCGTTGTCAGTGGCCAGTTGTGGAATGCTCCGCGTCTCAGGCGACGCAAGGTTTTGAGTGCCACGGACCACTGACCACGGACAACTGGCCCCAGCATATTCCGTGGAGAACGACCCTCATGAAAGCTTGCAAACTTTGGGCTGCCGTCGTATTGAGCGTTGGCATCGGTTCGGCGGCGTTCGCCGCCGACGCTCCTGAGTCGATCGCTGGCTTGGGGCCGGTCGGGCCGGTGACGAAGTTATTCGGTGACTTTCAATTCACCGAAGGGCCGGCCGCCGATCGCGCCGGCAACGTCTACTTTACCGACATCCCGGCGCAGCGCATTCACAAGATCGATGCCCAGGGAAAGCTGTCGACCTTCCGCGAGGAATCGAGCAAGACGAACGGCCTGATGGTCAACGGTCGCAACGAGCTGCTCGGCTGTGAAATGCTGGGGCGAATCGTGGCGATGCCGCTCGATGGCAAGCCGCTGCGGGTGCTGGCCAGCGAGTATCAAGGCCAGCCGTTCAACGCGCCGAACGATCTGGTGGTCGATCGCGCGGGAGGCGTCTACTTCACCGACCCGCACTTTGGCCGCACCGGCGAACTGCCGCAGAAAGTAACTGCGGTTTACTACGTCGACCCGGCCGGCAAGGTATCGCGGCTGGTCGATGACCTAAAGGCGCCGAACGGCGTGATCTTGTCGCCCGATGAGAAGACTCTATACGTCGTGCCGAGCGGTCAAGCTGAGATGATGGCCTATCCAGTCACCGAGCCGGGCAAACTCGGGCCGGGGCGCGTACACTGCACGTTGAAGCAGCCCGCCGGTCAGTCGGGCAAGGGGGGAGATGGACTAACGGTTGACGAACGCGGCAATCTGTACATCACCTCGGGTCTCGGCTTGCAGGTCTTCAGCCCGACGGGCGAGGCGCTGGGCATCATCGCCATCCCCGAAGTGCCGGCCAACGTGACCTTCGCCGGGCCCGAGGGGAAGACGCTATACGTCACAGCCCGCAAGTCGATCTACACGGTGCCGATGGCCGTGCGTGGGCATGTCTTTCCCGGCGGGTGAGGATTCGCCACGGAGGCACCGCGACACGGAGGTTGGCACGGAGCGGGGAGAGGGCAGGGGACGGAAAAGCACGAAACGCCCTCTCGGCAACGCCGTCGTTCCCTAGCCCCTAGCCCCTAGCCCCTCTTTTAGCAGCCCGCGCAGCATTACTTCCACGATCGCGTGCTGTTGTTCTTCGCGCGGCACCGAGCGGCCGATGAAGTGGTTGGTGAACATCGTGCCGTAGAGCAGGCTGCCGATCGTGTCCATGATCCGCTCGACGGGCAGATCGTCGCGCACGCGCCCTTCGGCGATCATCCGCAGCCAGTGATCGCGCCAACGGCCGCGATGCTCGTCGCGGTGTTCAAAGTAGGTCGAGCGCTTGCGGTCCTTGAAGATCGCTCGTTCCTGGATCAAAAGCTCGACGTAGTGGGGATGCTCTTCAAAGAAGACCAGGTACGCGCCGATACTCTTGACGATTTGCTTGAACGGGTCGGTCGCGCTCTCATAAGCGGCGCGGAGCGCGGCCTGCATCTGATGCATCCCCAGGTCGACCGCCGCGAAGAACAACTCTTGCTTACCCGGGAAGTACAAGTAGAGCGTCCCCTTGGCCACGCCACAGGCCGCCGCCACCCGGTCCATTTCACAATCGGCGTAACCGGCCTCGGCGAAGAGCTTGGCGGCGGTTTCAATAATGAACTGTCGTCGGGCTTCGCGCCGCTGGGTCGTCTCGGTGGTTTCCAGACCGCGTTTGGTTGCCATAGGACTTAACCTGCCCCCAAGAAGTCGGGCTTTGGGTGCCAGACCGTTCTGGGTGAAACATCACAAATTGCCCCAATCAATATCCCTAGTCTTGCATTTGACTGACCGGTCAGTCAATACTTATCCCTAGCCAGACGATGGCTGACGAACCCCGCCGGCGATTTGGTGTCCAAGTCACTGACGACCCAAGCCAGGACGGCAAGACTTGCCAGCCGTGGCGTAAGCCAGGCGGACGCGATTGCCCGAGTTCGATTCCCACCGTGGCCCCCACCCGCATGCATGTTGCTCGACTGCCGTACGTTGGTCCAACCACGCCATTGCTCGCCCCGCATCGTCACTTTGGATCGCTCATGTCGCCTTGCCTGCTTCGGAAACTGGTTGGTCTGTGCCTGCTTGTGGCGGCTGTGGCCGGCTGCCAGCGCAAGGTCCAGAAAATCGTCGAGCCGAAAACGCCCGAGGTGATCGTCGCCGCGCCGACCGAGCAGGTCGTGACCGAGTACGAAAAGTTCACCGGCCGGACCAAGGCGGTTTCCACGGTCGAGATCCACTCTCGGGTCACTGGCTATCTGGACGCGGTGAAATTTCGCGACGGGACCGACGTGCTGGCCGGCGCGCCGCTGTTCGAAATCGACCCGCGCACTTTCCAGGCGACCGTCGACGGCGCGTTGGCCTCCGTTGAGCAAAACAAGGCCCGACTCGAACGGTTGGAGCGCCACGAAGAGCGCGTGACCAAGCTCTGGCAGAATCGCACTATCACCGATCAAGAATACGACCAGGCGCGCTTCGATCGCGCCGAGGCCGCTGCGTCACTGGCGGCAGCAAATGCGACGCTCAAACTCGCCCAGCAGAATCTAGGCTTCTGTATCATCACATCGCCGCTTACTGGTCGCATCAGTAGCCGGTTGGTTGACCCGGGCGATCTGGTCAAGGCCGACGAGACGCCGCTGGTGGTGATCGTCTCGACCCATCCGATTTACGCCTATTTCGACATCGACGAACGAACCGCCTTGCGGCTGCGGCGGTTGATCCTGGACGGCAAGCTCCCGGTCTCCGCGGACGGCAAAACCCACGTCAATCTGGCGTTGGCCGACGAGGACGACTTCTCGCTCGAAGGCACGATTGACTTTTTTGACAACCAGATCGAGGCCGGCACGGGCACCTTACGCGTGCGGGCCGTAATCGAGAACAAAGACCTGCTGCTGGCGCCGGGCATGTTTCTGCGCTTGCGGATTCCCGTGACCACGCCACAGCAAGCGCTGCTGGTTCACGAAGAATCGCTGGGGACCGATCAAGGACAGCGGTTTCTGTACGTGGTCAACGAAAAAGACGAGATTTCCTATCGCCGCGTGCAGACCGGGTTTCTGACGGCGGGCATGCGCGTGATTCAGGAAGGCCTCGAGCCGGGCGAGCGCGTGGTCGTGACCGGGTTGCAGCGCGTCCGCCCCGGCGTGAAGGTCGTTCCCAAATGGCTCGACGAGAAGAAAGCCGGCCTGGCCTCGAAAGTCGCCGCCCCCGACACGATCGCGCCCGCCGAGAACACCTCGGAAGCAAAATCGGAAGAGGGGCTAGGGACGAGGGATTAGGGGCTAGGGAGATGAATGCCGCAACTGCTTTGCCGTTGAGTTTCTTTCCTCACTAGCAACCCGCAACTAGCAACTTCTTCGGCGCACCCCATGTTCTCGCGGTTCTTTATCGATCGGCCGATCTTCGCGGCGGTGCTGTCGATCGTCATCACGTTGACCGGTGGAATCGCGTTTTTCTCGTTGTCGATCGCTCAGTATCCACCGGTCGCGCCGCCGACGGTGCAAGTCGACTGCAACTATCCCGGCGCCACGGCCCAGGTCGTCGCCCAAACCGTGGCCGCGCCCATCGAGCAGCAGGTCAACGGCGTCGAGGACATGTTGTACATGAACTCCCAGAGCACCAGCGACGGCTCGTACACGCTGACCATCACGTTCAAGCTGGGCGTCGATTTGGACCTGGCCCAGGTGCTGGTGCAAAACCGGGTCAGCCTGGCCATGCCCAATTTGCCCGACGTGGTTCGCGCCACCGGCGTGATCACCAAGAAGCGCTCACCCGATATTCTCCTGACCGTCAGCCTGAATTCCCCGATTGGCCGCTACGACCAGTTGTACCTGAGCAACTACGCGGTGCTGCGGATCAAGGACGAACTGGCTCGTTTGCCCGGCATCAGCGAAGTGCTGGTGTTTGGCCAGCGCGATTACAGCGCTCGCATCTGGCTCGATCCCGACAAGCTGGCGGTTCGCAATCTGACCGCGGCCGATGTCACGCACGCGCTGCGCGAACAGAACATGCAGGTCGCCGCGGGCCAGATCGGCCAGCCGCCGACCGACGTGGGGCAAAAACGGCAGGTGCCCCTCGACACGATTGGCCGCCTGAGCGAAGTCGAGCAGTTCGAGGACGTGATCGTCCGCGCCACGCACCAAGGACAACTGGTTCGCATCCGCGACATTGGCCGCGTGGTGCTCGGTGCGCGGAGCGAAGACGTCAACAACCGCTTCGATGGCAAACCGACCGTCGGCATTGCGATTTTTCAGTTGCCCGACGCCAACGCGCTGCACACGGCCGATCTGGTGAAGAGCAAGATTCAGGAGTTGTCAGCGGATTTTCCCGAAGGTCTGGTCGCCGAGATCGGCTACGACACGACGCCCTTTATTCGTGAGAGCGTCCAAGAAGTCTTCAAGGCCCTCCGCGACGCGGTGATCCTGGTCGCGCTCGTGGTGTTGGTCTTCTTGCAAGGCTGGCGGGCCGCGATCATTCCGCTGATCGCCGTCCCCGTGGCGATTATCGGCACCTTCGCGGCCATGGCGGTCGCTGGTTTCAGCCTGAACAACTTGACGTTGTTCGGCCTGGTGCTGGCCATCGGCATCGTGGTGGACGACGCNNGACGACGCCATCGTGGTGGTCGAAGCGGTCGAGCACCACATCGAGCGCGGCATGGCTCCGCGCGACGCCGCGATCCACGCCATGGACCAGGTTGCCGGTCCAGTCATTGCGGTGGGACTGGTGCTGGCCGCGGTGTTCGTCCCTTGCGCCTTTATCTCGGGCATCGTCGGGCAATTCTTCCGGCAGTTCGCGCTGACCATTGCCGTGTCGACCGTGATCTCGATGGTCAACTCGCTGACGCTTAGCCCGGCGCTGGCGGCGATGTTGCTGCGGCCGCGCGGGGCGCGGCGCGATCCGCTGACGTGGCTGCTGGACCTGCTGCTGGGGTGGTTCTTCCGGTTGTTCGACGCCGGATTTCGGCGCTCGACCGCGGTCTATTCGGCCACGGTGCGGCGGATGCTGCGCGTGCCGGCGCTGGTGTTGATGGTCTATGGTGGATTGTTGGTCCTGACCTATTGGGGCTACTTGCAGTTGCCCACCGGCTTCATTCCGACGCAAGACAAGGGGTATCTGCTGGCCAGCGTCAAGCTGCCCGATGCGTCGGCCGCCGTGCGGACCCGCGATGTCATCGCGCACATCGAGCGGATCGCCCTGGAAACGCCCGGGGTGAAGAACTGCAATTCCATCGCGGGCAACTCGTTCTTGCTCAGCGCGTATGGCTCGAACTTCGGTTCGATGTTCGTGATCCTAAAAGATTTCGCCGACCGCAAGGATCCCGAGCTAAGAGCCGAGGCAATCCTGACCAAGCTCAACAAGCGCTTTGCCGACGAGGTGCCCGAGGCCCAGGTGATCGTCTTTCCCGCGCCGGCCGTGTCGGGGCTGGGGCGCGCCGGCGGGTTCAAGCTGATGGTCGAGGACCGAGGTGGCGGCGGGCTCGACATGTTGCAAGGCCAGACTGATAAGCTGATCGAAATCGCCAACGAACAGCCGGGACTGAAGGGCCTGTCGACGGTCTTCAATGCCAATTCGCCGCAGCTCTACGCCGACCTCGACCGCCAGGCTTGCCTGACGCTGGGGGTGAACCTGGCCGACGCGTTTGCCGCATTGCAGGGCTACTTGGGCTCGCGCTATGTCAACGATTTCAACCGCTTTGGCCGCACTTGGCAGGTGATCGTCCAGGCCGACGCGCCGTTCCGCGATCAGGTCGAGGAGATCAAGAAGCTCAAGATTCGCAACACCCAGGGGGCGATGGTGCCAATCGGCGCGGTCAGCAACATTCGCATGATCAGCAACCCGCTGGTCCTCACCCGCTACAACATGTACCCCGCCGCGGCCATCAACGGCAACGTCACCACCGGCTTCAGCAGCGGGCAAGCGATGGCCGTGCTCGACGAGTTGTGCCGGCGCGAACTGCCGCGCAGCTTTTCGGCCGAATGGACCGAGCTGTTCTACCTGGAACGCATTTCCGGCAGCACGGGGCTGGTGGTGTTCGTCTTGTCGGTGGCGTTCGTGTTCCTGGTGCTGGCCGCGCTCTACGAAAGCTGGTCGCTGCCGCTGGCGGTGATTCTGGTCGTGCCGATGTGCGTGCTCAGCTCGATCGCCGGCGTGGCCTACGCCGACATGGACATCAACATCTTCACGCAGATCGGCTTCGTGGTGTTGATCGGCCTGGCCAGCAAGAACGCCATTCTGATCGTCGAGTTCGCCAAGCTTCGCCGCGATGAAGGAGTCGACGCCAAGCAAGCCACGCTCGAGGCGTGCCAGTTGCGCCTGCGGCCGATCATGATGACCTCGTTCGCGTTCATCCTGGGCGTGTTGCCGCTGGTGGTGGCTCACGGCGCTGGTTGGGAGATGCGACGAGCGCTGGGGACCGCCGTGTTCAGCGGCATGCTCGGCGTGACGTTCTTCGGCGTGTTCTTGACGCCGGTCTTCTTCTACGTGATCGACCGCGTTTCGCGCTCGGCCTTGTTCTCGTCCCGCTGGATGAACCTGCTGGGAACCATCGCGCTCGACATCGTGACGCTCGGGCTGGTGCGTTTGGTCGGGTTGGCGTTCCGCCAGCCGCAAGCTGCGACCGCAGGGGTTGGTGTGCCAGTCGCTGTGGCCGAACCGGCGCCGGTTGTTATGTCAGTCGCCGAATCGCCAACAGCGCCGGTCGCGGTCGCCGATGCGCCCACGGTCGTCGAAACGGTACCGTCGCCGCTCGACGAGGCAAAGCCTGTGACAACCGACGCGCCCGCGCCGCCGGCCGAGGCGACACCTCAAGCCGAGCCGGCGGTGAGCACGTCGGCCGTTGACGCGGTGTTCGCGGCGGCAGCGGGCGAGGCCGAGGAAGTGACCGAGCCACCGCCATTGCCGGCAGATGCCAAGTCCGAAGAGGCCCAGCCGCGCGAGCCATCGCCGCTCGAGCTGGCCTTGCGGCCGACGATCATCCCCCCTCCGCAACATCAATACGGTCCCCGCCGCACGCCCCCGATCACCGATCGAACCGGCGACGGCGGCGGCACTGATGCGAAATAAATCAATCACCGAACGAAACCCAACGCGCCGCCGCCGCGCACCGCACGCCTATGTTTTCAAAACTCTTCATCGACCGGCCGATCATGGCGTCGGTCCTTTCGATTGTGGTCACGCTGGCCGGCGCGATTGCGCTGTTCCAACTGCCCGTGACGCAATATCCCGAGATCACGCCGCCGACGGTCGAGGTGTCGACCGTTTACCCCGGCGCGAACGCCAACGTGGTGGTCGAGACGGTCGCCTCGCCGATCGAGGAGCAGGTGAACGGCGTCGAGGACATGATGTACATGTCCAGCCAATGCACCAACGACGGGATGTACGTCCTGACGGTGACATTCAAGCCTGGCACCGATTTGAACCTGGCCCAGGTGCTGGTGCAAAACAAGGTGAATCTAGCCCAGCCCCGACTGCCCGACTTGGTCAAGCGGCGCGGCGTGACGGTCAAGAAAAAGTCGCCGAGCCAGTTGATGATCATCAACTTGTACTCGCCCGACGACTCGCGCGACAACTTGTACCTGAGCAATTACGCCACGATTCAGTTGCGCGACGAGCTGTCGCGCCTGGAAGGGGTGGGGGACATCTCGTACCTGGGACGACGCGATTACAGTATGCGCGTCTGGCTGGACCCGAACCAGATGGCGGTTCGCAACCTGAGCGCGACCGACGTGGTCCATGCCATCGAGCAGCAAAACGCTCAAGTGGCCGCGGGCCAGATCGGCCAGCCGCCGGTGCCCGCCGGGCAGGTGTTTCAATTCACGATCAGCACGTTGGGACGCTTGAGCGAAGAGGAACAGTTCGCCGACATGGTCATCAGGGCCGACGCCGATGGCCGGCTGGTCCGGCTGCGCGACGTGGCGCGGGTCGAACTCGGCGCGCTCGGCTATGACCAGGTTTGCACCTTGGACGGCAAACCCTCGGTGGCGCTGTCGGTCTTTCAATTGCCCGGCAGCAACGCGCTGAAGACGGCCGAGGAAGTCAAACAGAAGATGCGCGAGCTGAAAACCCGGTTCCCCGAGGGAATCGACTACAGCATCGTCTACGACACGACACCGTTCATCGAGGAGTCGGTTCGCGAAGTCTTTGTCTCGCTTCGCGACGCCGTGATCCTGGTCGCGCTCGTGGTGCTGGTCTTCTTGCAAGGCTGGCGGGCCGCGGTGATCCCGCTGGTGGCGGTGCCGGTGGCGATTATCGGCACGTTCGCCGCGATGATGGCGGCCCATTTCAGCTTGAACACGCTCACGCTGTTCGGGCTGGTGCTGGCCATTGGCATCGTGGTCGACGACGCCATCGTAGTCGTCGAGGCGGTCGAACATCATATCGAACATGGTCTTGCCCCGCGCGACGCGGCCATTCGGGCCATGGACGAGGTGGCCGCCCCCGTCGTGGCGGTGGGACTCGTGCTGAGCGCGGTCTTTATTCCCTGTACGTTCATCACCGGGATCATCGGTCAGTTCTTCCGGCAATTCGCCGTGACGATCGCGATTTCGACCGTGATCTCGACGTTCAATTCGTTGACGCTCAGCCCGGCGCTGGCCGTGGTGTTGTTGAAGCAGCGTGGCGCGGGGCACGGCGAGGCGCTGCCCAAGATTGGTCTGGCCATGATCGGCGGCTGGCTGGGTTACGCCTTTCTGACCCCGCTGGTCCAGCCTTGGGCGGCCCAGGCGATTGCCCGCTTGCCATTCGACGCGCAACTTCTGTTGCCCTGGTGCGGCTTGCTGGTGGGCGTGGTCCTGGGGGCCGTCACCGCGCCGGTGGTGAATTGGGTGCTGGGCATCGCCTTCCGCGCGTTCAATCGCGCCTTTGGCTGGTTCACCAGCGGCTATGTCTGGGGCGTCGGGCTGGCGCTGCGCGGCAGCTTGCTGATCCTGCTGGCGTACGGCGGCTTGCTGTATTGGACCTATGACTTGTTTGTGAAGACGCCGACCGGGTTCATTCCGGCCCAGGACAAAGGATTCATCGTCGTCAACCTGCGCCTGCCCGACTCGGCTTCGCTGGTGCGGACCAGCGACGTGATGAACCAGATCGAACTGGTCACCGGCAAGATGCCCGGCGTCAGTCACACGGTCGCCATCGCCGGCCAGTCGGTGCTGCTGGGGGCCAACGCGCCGAACTTCGGCACCATGTACGTGATGCTCGACGACTTCCACCACCGCCACGACCCAGAACTAAGCGGCGACGCCATTGCCGAGCGCCTCGGCGCGACATTGCAAGACCAGGTTCCCGACGGCGTGATCAATGTGTTCGGCGCGCCGCCGATCGAAGGGCTGGGGACCGTCGGCGGCTTCAAGATCGTCGTCGAAGACCGCGGCGGCGCGGGCCTGGGCGCGTTGCAGGATGTCAGCCAACGCATCGTGGACCAGGCCTCGACCACGCCGGGCTTGCAAGGAATGTTCACTAGCTTCCGCGCCAACACGACGTGGCTGTTTCTGGACATCGACCGAACCGCCGTCAAGACGATGGGGGTGCCGCTCGATGAAGTCTTCAACCTGCTGCAGGTTTATTTTGGCTCGCTGTATGTCAACGATTTCAATCGCTTTGGCCGGACGTGGCAGGTGAATGTCCAGGCCGACGCCGAGTTCCGCGCGCAGATCGAGCACCTGAAGCTGCTCAAGGTCCGCAACGACCAGGGGCACATGGTCCCCTTGGCCACGGTGTTGAAGGTCCGCGAAGTGACCGGTCCGGTGATGGTCAGCCGTTACAACCTGTACACGGCCGCCATGATCAACGGCGACGCCGCGCCGGGCGCCAGTTCGGGCCAGGCGATCGAGCGTCTGCAAGAAGTCGCGGAAGGGAACCTGCTGCAATCGATGCGATCGCAGTGGACCGAGTTGGCGTTGTTGCAGTTGCAAGCCGGCAACACGGCGATGTACGCATTTCTGCTGGCGGTGGTGCTGGTGTTCCTGGTCCTGGCGGCGCAATACGAAAGCTGGTCGCTGCCGCTGGCGGTGATTCTGGTCGTGCCGATGTGCTTGCTCTGCTCGCTCGTTGGCGTGCGGGCCGCGGAACTAGACGTGAATATCTTCACCCAGATTGGTTTCGTGGTGCTGGTGGGGCTGGCCTGCAAGAACGCGATCTTGATCGTCGAGTTTGCGCGCGCCCGCGGCGAAGCCGGCGTCGACCGGCGCACGGCCACGCTCGAAGCGTGCCGGCTGCGGCTGCGACCGATCATCATGACGTCGTTCGCGTTCATTCTGGGGGTGGTGCCGCTGGTGCTGGGCGTGGGGGCCGGCGCCGAGATGCGGCGCGCGCTGGGTACGGCGGTGTTTGCCGGCATGTTGGGAGTGACGATGTTCGGCATCGTCCTGACGCCGGTCTTCTTCTACGTGATCCAATGGTTCGCCGACCGGCGGAACAGCCGCTGTCACTAAGACGAGGTCGCCGTTGCGATCTCCGCCACATTCCGCTTGCCAGCGGCGCCGAGAGCTATTGCTTGAGCGCTTAATACGACGAATCAGCATGGGCGTCTAGCGTTCGCGACCGGATCAAACTCGGTGAAAAAGCTTGCCTGTGCGCGTAGCGTGCGACACAATGCGGCGAGCAACGCGTACTGGGCACTTCTCTTCTTCTGTCGATCGGGCAGGACTTCTTGGTGAACGCTGGCGAATCAAAGGCTGAAGAGACCGCCGCGAAACGACGACGGCGTCGCCGTGCGCTGTCGCTTGTCGCTTTAGGCTTCCTCTTCGTCGGGATCGTCGCAGCGATTTATGGCTATGTCTGGGTCTGGCCGCGATATCAGCAGGTGCTTTCCAGGCGCGCGCTCGGAAGCACGATGAATGCCGATCGCCTTCCAAAGCCTAGCATAGTTCTCGAATGCCTAGTTCGGCGTGAGCACCTTTCGTTTTATCGTCCAGAAATAGACGACGAATGCTCATTTGTGCAAGACATTTGGCATGCTGTGCGCGACGATGATCCAATCGTTATTACAGCAGCTCGCTGTAGCAACCTAACTGCCGATGAAATTGGCCGCCTGGCTCACCTTGACCGACTTGCCTCTGTTTCTCTTCGTGGCGGCGAAATTACAGACAAAGCCGTCAAGTCGCTAGCGAAACTGAAAAACTTGAAGACTCTTGAATTGCGAGGCGGTTCAAACTTGGAAATGTCGTCACTCACAAACTTTGCAAATAACCGCATTTTGAAATCGCTTAGCGTGATAGACATTCATCTGATCGGAGATGTTGGGGATTTAGGCAAACATTCGCAGCTCAAATACCTCATGCTTCATCGCACGGGCTTGGATGACGACGGCCTAAAGCACCTATCGTCAATCGGTAGCTTGAGGTCATTGGAATTGGACGAGCCCAAGGTGAGCAGAAACGGCCTTTTCGCACTTGTCTCAATGACGAACCTCGAGCATTTGAGCATACCTGCGGAGCTAGGCGACTCGGAATGGTGCGGCCGTTTCGTGGACTGTTTTGCGAACCTTCGCCTTTCGTGCGGTCCTGGGGTGATGTTTCAGTCAGGTGGTGTGCGCTCTAATCCAGGAATAAAAGACAAAGAGTGATCTGCATCAGATGTCAATGGCATCAGCGTAAACAACGGAGGGGGCTTTCATGTTGCAAAAGTTGCTCACATTGTTCTCAATGCCGAAAAGGAAATCGCGCCGAACGAGTCGACGGCATTGCGGGGGGAGAAAAGGTGTCAGGAACCGAATCTGATTTCGGTTCCTGACACCTTTTCTACGCGCAAACCAACGTAGTGATTAAGTTTGTTTTGCCCGAAGAGTTTCGAGGGCTTATTGTTTTTTGCCTGGACTCCAACTCAACAATGACTCCAAGCCGTGGCGCTGATGGCGAATACACAGTGACTGTTCCTCCAAATGGCAAGGTAAAGATGGGCTCGCTCACACTTATGAATAAATGGCACAAGAAAAAGGCCATCTATACCAATGGTGTAGTTTGTCCGGTTTTCAATTATGGAGAAACGGACCCAAATGTGGTTGCGCTGCAAGGCTACCATGGGGCGTCAACAAACAAGGAGGAAAGGATATATACGTTTGTAGGCACTTGTGCAGAGGCGACAAAAGCATTCGCTCGCGACGACTTATGGCTGACTGAGAAATGCGATTAGCTGCCGCGATCCAGCGATCTTTGAATGAACATTTGTGAGCTATGGATCGTCCGATGTTTCGGACGATCCATTCGCGTTTTTAAACGCGAGTATTGTCCTTTCCGAAAACCTCCTCTAACAAGTTGGGCAAGCAGTCGGTTGACCAGTGACAGGGTAGCAGCGGGCAGCGTATTGCGATTCGTAGCGCAATGAATCAGTAACACGAGGTGGCGCGACCGATTTCCCGCCTTCGGCGCGCAGATTCTTCGCCCCGTCCCGATGAACAGCACCAACCGCCGAATCAAACGGCGCGGGCGTAGCGATGATGCAATCCGCCGACTTGCGAAATGGCCCTGGCCGCACTCTCAAGGTTGCACTTCGCGCCATTCTTGCTTCATCTGGCCTTTACGTGGGCCGTACTCTCCAACGCTTGAACGTGCTACGTGGCCGACGGCACGGCGGATACGGCCACCAGCAGCACCACCTACAACACGAATGGCCAACCGCTGACCACGACCGACGCCCTGGGGAACGTCACCAGCGACACGTACGACGCGGCCGGCAACCTGGCCAGCGAGACCGACGCGGCGGGCACGGTGACCACCTATGCCTACAACTCGGCCAACCTAGTGACCAGCCAGACGGTCACGCCGGCCGGCGCGTCGAGCGGCCTGACGACCAGCTTCACCTACGACGCCGATGGGAATCAGACCTCGGTCACCGACGCGGCCGGCAACACGACGTCTTATCTCTACAACGCCAACGGCCAGTGCGTCCGGATGACCGATGCCCTGGGCAATGTCACCACCTACAGCTACGACGCGGCGGGCAACCGGCGGAGCGAGACCGATGGCCTGGTCGCCACCACGGGGGGCGGCTACGCCTTTACGGCGGCCAGCAGCACCACGACGTTCACGTACGACCAAGACGGCAATCTGCTGACCCAGACCAGGGCCGCCGGCACGGCGCTGGCCGCCACGACGACCAACACCTACGACGGCAACGGCAACCTGGTCCGCTCGGTCGATCCGCGGGAGAACGTCACGCTCTCCACGTACAACGCCGCCGGTCAACTGCTGACCCAGGCGATCGGCGTCACGCTCGACAGCGATGGCGGCGACAACGAAGCGAACGCCGTCACCACGCGCTCGTGCGAAGCGTTCAGGGCCTGGCAGAGGTCGCGGGCCCGCTCGCGCATGGCGCAAAGCTCGGCGTCGAGCGAATCGTACATTTCGCCGGCCAGCATCTTTTCCCGCTCGGTCGACATGGCATTCCCCCGCGAATCGTGGCCTCTGATTCATTCTATCAATTGCCACTCCCGCGAGGCCGCGCGAGGAATCTCGTTGCTTCTGGGCCTCCTGTCGCTGACGCGACACTGGTTGCCGAGCAACCGGTGCTACCCTGATTGGAAATTGTTGGCGTCCGGGCGTTCCTAAGCGAAGGTGGCAAAGCTAGTTGCGACAATTTTCGTACACTGCCGCGGCCCGCCGCCCCTGGCTATTCGTCGTCCCCAGGGGAAAAATCTGGGATACCGGGCACAAGACGCCGCACGGGTGCGGTAACCATTCTTTCGGCTCCATCGAGCCAGAAGCGGTATTGGCAGTGAACGACTCAACCTCCGCGGGGAGCGCTGGCATCGACTGGCGCGCCGAACTGGCGCGGCACGATCGCTGGTTGCGCGCCGTCGTGCTAGCGCGACTAGGCTCGTGGCAGGGGGTCGATGAGATCATGCAGGAAGTGGCGCTGGCGGCCGTCCGCCAGCAAGCCCCGCTACGCGACCGCGAACGCGTGGCGCCTTGGCTATACCGGCTGGCCGTGACACAGGCGTTGTTATACCGCCGTCGCCTGGGTCGCGCCCGCCGGTTGGCCGAGCGTTACGCCGACCGCACGTTGCCGACCGAACAAGATAATCGCGAGCCCGACCCGCTCGAATGGCTGTTGGCCGATGAACGTCAACGGTTGGTGCGGGTGGCGCTAGAAAAGCTGCCCGGGCGCGACGCTGAAATCTTGCTGATGAAGTATGCCGAGGATTGCAGTTATCACGAGATCGCCGACCGCTTGGGCGTCAGCCACAGCGCGGTCGAAGCCCGCTTGCACCGCGCCCGCGAACGCTTGCGGCGCGAGCTGGAACACACCTTGCCGAACCTGAGCAGCGGGCGCGCGGCCAGCGCCAGTCGCTAGGCCCGTCCCCGACCGTACGCCAATCAAGACAGAGTCAGGCAGAACCATGAATACTTCCGCTCCTTTGCCCGCCAATGATGAACAACGTCAGCTCGACTTGTTGGCCGATGGCGAGTTGTCCGAAGCCGAGCGCCGGCAACTGCTGCTTCGGTTTGAGCACGAGCCCGGCGCGTGGCGCCGCTGTGCGTTGGCGCTGCTCGAAGCACAAGAGTGGCGGTGGCAGATGGGGGCCTATGCCCGTAAGGGCGAGCCGCAGCCTGCGGCGGAAACGTCGCAGCCCAAGCTGACACCGGCCAGCCGGCTGCCCCAAGCGGCGACCGCTTCACGCGGAAACATGAACACCCTGTTCGCCATGGCCGCCAGCTTTGTCGTGGCGCTGGGCCTGGGATTGTTGACGCGCGATTACTGGCTGGGTGGTTCCAGCGGTTCGCATCCGACCGACCGCATGATCGCCCAAGCGCCCCTGACGGCGCCGAGCCCTGTAACTCCCAGCGTCGGCGAGGCCTCGGCAAACCTTGCCCCCGTGGTGGCTAGTGCGCCGGCGGCCGGCGTGCCCGTGATGAACGTGGCGCGCGACGTGACGGTGCTGGTCAACGACGCGGCGGGGCGTGCCCAGCAAATGCACGTGCCCCTGGTTGAAGGCTCGCCCGACGCCTGGCGACAATGGACGCAGGGCTTGCAGCAGGCTTCGCCGTTGCCGGCCGAGTTGCAGAAACTGCTGGAACAATCGGGTCACCGCATCGACCAGCATCGCCAATTGATGCCGATCCGTTTGAGTGACGGTCGCATCGGCATTGTGCCCGTCGATCAGGTCGAGATTCACCCGGCTTCGACCAAGGATTTGCAATAAGGCGAACTTGCCGTCACTCGAACTGGCCATCGTCCACTCATCGGTCTATGCAATCAACGCCTGTCATCAAACCGTGGCACGCTCAACGGAGGCTCTGCCGCCATGTCCCTGAACTCGCTTCGCTCGTTGACTCGTAAGCTTGCCGCTGTCTGTGGCGGCGCCGCATTGGTTGCCTTGGCAATCATTACCGCGCCGTGGGCGTCGTTGCACGCCGACGAGCCGGCCGCGCCGCCGGCCAACAAAACCGCCGCGGCCGAGACGAGTGAGAAGGGAAAAGTGGCCGACGATCCGTGGATTGGCCTGGGTTGTGAACAGATGGCGCCCCAAGTGCCTGAGCTAGTCGATGACCAGCAGACGATCCTGGTGATCACGACGGTGGCCGTCGACGGCCCCGCGTTCCGGGCCGGAGTGCGGCCGCTCGACGTGTTGATCAGCGCCGATGGCAATCCGCTGGAAACGGTCGAGGACTTGCGGGCCGCGGTCAAAGCGGCGGCCGGGCGCGAGCTGAAACTGCTCTACACCCACGACGGCGGGCAGCGCGAAGTGAGCGTCCGTCCCGAGCGTCGCCCCGAGCAGTTCGAGTCGGCGCCGCTGCCCAATGCGGACGTCGAACGATTCATCGCCCGCTGGCTCACGCCACCGATCCTGCCCGAAGCTCATCCTGGCTTCACCTTCCGTCACGTCCACCCCGGGATGATCATGCCGGGTCGGCCTGGCGCGCTGGAGAAACTTCCCGAGGGGATGAGCATCTCGGTCACGCGTTCGGCCGATCAGCCGGCCAAGATCACCGTGCGCCAGGGAGAGCAAACCTTCGAGACCACGGCTGACAAGCTCGACGCGCTGCCGCGCGATGTGCGTCAACGCGTGGTGCAATTCTTGAGCTGGGAACTGCCGAGCGCGGCCTGGGCGTTGAACTCGCCCAATGGCGCGCTGCAGCTGCGCCCGAATATGCCGGGCGATGAGGCGGGGCTGGGCGAGCTGCGCGACAAGGTCGAACGAGCCGCCCGCGAGACCAAGGCGGCGGCCGACGCGGCCGCGGCTCGGGCTCGGCGCGCGGCCGATCAGGTGCAGCGCGAAGAGGGGGATCGGCACCTGGACGAAGCGCTGCAAGGGACCGAGCGCCGCTTGCGGGTGTCGCAAGAACGGCTCGAGCAGCAGCTCCGGTCGATGCAAAAGCAACTCGACCAGGTGCAAGATTCGCTCCGCCGCCTGCAGCCGCCAGCCAAAGCCTCGGGCTTGCAGTAAGGTTGGCGCCGGGCGGCCAAGGCTGTGCGTCGCAACGATTGTAGCGGTCATGCTCGGCGCGGGGGCGTGAAGGCCCGCGGCGGGTCAAACGTCGCGGTTTCCCTGCGTTTTTCGCGGCCTTTGCCAGGTGTTAAAGTTTGACATCCGGCGACCGACCTGCCTAAGATCGATCGAGCGGGCTGTTCTGCCCTAACTTGTTTGCGCTACGGTTGTTGACATTGCCGGCCAGGGCCGCCGTCGCCCTGGGGCAGGCACACTGTCACTCACCTTCACTGGTCCGAGCTTCCTCCATGAACTTACTTCGGTTGATGCTGACGTTCATGATCCTGCTGGGGAGCGCCGGGGTGGTTTACCTGTCGGGTGTCTCGATCAATCTGCGCAAGCAGAACGAGCAGTTGGCCACTCAGGCCGAGCAGCAACTGAAGCAAGCGATCGAAGAAGGAGAAATCCTCCGCGTCGGCGATCAGCAAGCGCGCAATGAAGTGCTGGCCGGCTGGGTCGACGCGCCGATCAGCGAGCAATTGAAAAAAGGTCGCCCCGGCTTGCGCCAGATGCAGACCGCGCTGAACGACGCGCTGGTCGGCCGGGGGCGCGTGTGGGACGAATGCCGCCGCAGCAGCGCCAACGAGAAGGGGGAAGCCACCGTCACCGTGGCCCAACCGACTCCGCCGGGCATCGAAGCCAAGATGCTGATGCGCGTGTTCCAAAAGGCCGATCTGAGTAACGCCGATACGCCGGCGGGGGGCGCTTACCTGGGCGAGTTCCTGGTCACGGCGGTCGATGCTCAGAAAGTTTCGCTCAAGCCGGCGTCGAGCATGCCGCAACGGAAGCTTGATCAGTTGGCCAACGGTCCTGGCGAATGGGTGTTGTACGAGATCATGCCCAGCGACCGGCACTCGGCCTTTACGGGGGCCGAACTCGGCAAGCTGATTCCGACGAGCGTTCGTCCCGAGTACGCTCGCGACGGGCAGCCGGCCAATGAAAAGGATCCGCCCGAGGCGCTGCGCCGCGTCTGGGTCCGTAACGCCGATGGGAACGGCGCGTACAAGCTCGATGTGCCCGAGGGAGAAGCGCCCGATGCGGTGCCGGCCACGCCCGCGAACAACGCCAAGTTCACCGAGAGTCCTGGTTCGGGGAATTACGACCTGAAGGAAGGCAAGCTCGAAGACGGTAAGTTCGTCGAGGGCAAGTTCTACGACCGGCCGCTGCGCGACTACAGCGTGATTCTCCACGAGTTGCAGCGGCATATCTGGGTGATTCAAGATCGTTTGGCCACGGCGCAGAGCCGTTTCGACGCGCTGAGCAAGTCGGCCGAAGAATTGAAGAAGGACGATGGCCCGCTGGCCAAGGCCGACAAGGAAATCGCCAAGCTGGAAGCCACGCTCAAGCTGACCAAGGAAGAGGTCGAGTTCACCAAGAAGAAGCTCGAAGCGGCGCTGAAGTACATGGCCGAGAACTCCGATAAGATTGAACAACTGCTGGCCCAGAACAAGAAGCTGGCCGATCGGTTGACCGCGTATCAATTGAACGAAGCCCGCAAGATCGACGACGCCTCGCAAGCGACACGGACGCCCGAGCCCGCCGGCGCGGGGCAGTAGCGGGCCATTCTTAGCTGGCAATTCTGTTTGCCACCGGGGTGGCCCAGGTGCTTGCACCTGGGTGGCCGAAGGCCACAAGAAACCTCGAGCGCCGTCCCGTGCGGGTGGCAAGTTTCCCTTTGGGTTGCGCGTGCCCATCGAGTTTCTTGTTGCTGCGCAACACCGATGGCCGAGCCATCGGTGCCACCCAAGCCACTATAACGCGGCGAGAATCGCTCCAATGCGCGCTCAAGGGCCGCTTAAATCAGCGCTCGCGCCTCTCGACCTCAGGGGTAGAATACCTCGGGACGGCCCTTCACTCGGAAGGGCTGCGCAAGGTTCACGCCGGCGGCTCACGCGCCGGCCTCAACGCAGCGAGACGGCATGGGTATCTACGACCGGGACTATTCGCGCGAAGACGACGCCCCCAGCACCTTCAGCGGGCCGCGCACCGCCGTCGGCATTCTCATTGTGCTGAACGTGGTGGTGTTCATCGCGGTCTATCTTCTGCAACGAGGGCAAAATGTCCCGGTGCCGATTGTCGAGTCGCTGTTGCTGACCGCCGACTGGTTCCAGCACCCCTGGATGATTTGGCAGTTGGTGACCTACGGGTTCGTCCACGATTGGCAAAGCATCCAGCACGTCGTATTCAATATGCTGGGGCTGTTTTTCTTCGGCCGCGATATCGAACAGATTTATGGCAAGCGCGAGTTCACGTTGGTCTACCTGGCCATGCTCGTCTTCGGCGCGCTGGTCTGGTTGGTGTCGATGCTCGCCATGCAACGACAGGGAGTGGTGCTGGGGGCGTCGGGAGCCGTCATGGGAATGACGGTGCTGTTCGCGCTGCACTATCCGCACCGCCGCGTCTTGTTCATGGGCTTTCTGCCCCTGCCCGCCTGGGTCATGGCGGCGATGTACGTGTTCTTTGACCTGACGGCGAATCCTGCCCGCGGGGGCGTGGCGTACCAGGTTCACCTGGCGGGCTCGGCCTTTGCGGTAGCCTACAAATACTTCGGCTGGCGATTGTCGGGCATCGTCCCGACCGACTGGCTCAGCTTGAAAGCCTGGCGTCGGCCGAAGCTCCGCGTCCACCGCGAAGAACCCGACGAACACGGCATGGACCGGGTGCAACAGCGCGTCGATCAGATCCTGGCCAAGTGGAGCAGCGAAGGGGAGGAAAGCCTGACCCGCGAAGAACGACAATTCCTCGAAGAAGCCAGCCGCCGCTATCAACAACGCCGGCAGTGAGCAGGCCTCACCATGAGCATTCGACCACAATGACGGATCGGCGCGACACTGTTCCACCGTCCCCGAGCCAGCGCCAACCCTTCTCCCTCCGGGAGAAGGTGGCCGAAGGCCGGATGAGGGTCCATGTCGACCGACGAGAATGCGTGACATCAGGCCACGTGGACCCTCATCCGGTTCGCTGCGCTCACCACCTTCTCCCGGGGTGAGAAGGGTTAGGCGGGGTGCCATGCTCAAACTTCTTGTTTGAGCATGTGAAGCGTGTACCAAGCATGCTCAAGGCTTAATGCCTTGAGCATGGCCCCCGGCCTAACTCGCTTGGGTCGATGTCACCGAGGGGGAATTACAGCACGCGATTCCAAGCGGTTCATGGAAGCGCTATGTTCTTGAATTCGAATTCAAGAGTTTTGGAAATGGTCGGTCTCGCGACGATAAGGCCAAGAAAAAGGTCTTGCGAGTAATTTACCTTATATCTCGTCTCCAAGATGGCCGCGCCGTCGCGAACACTTTCCGATTTAAAGTCTTCTGTCAAAAGTATGCCGTCTTTGCCCAAGCCCCAAGTGACGAGCCGGGAATGCTCAGGTGGAACCTTTAAAACCAAAGTTGTCTCGCCGTCTTTGTGTTCGATTGTCATGTGAGTCGAGAATCCTTCAAGGCTTTTGTGCTTGAGTTCCTTTCCACTGATCGCAGCAGGATCGAGGAATACTGCTTTTACAGTAATCCCACGAGACACTTTCACTTTTCCGCGTATCAACTTGAGAGACTCTGCACCACGCCGAGGCGCGTCGAGCATCAAATGGACCACTGGTCCCTGCCTGCCACGAAATGAATGCGTTTCAGAGCACTTGGTTTCGCCTTTCAGACAATCAATGTTTTCAAGGCGTTCATCTGTTGAAAGTAATGTGCCTGTATTGTCTTCAATCGGGCTTAGCTCGATGAGCTGCACGAGGAAATCGGCGTTGCCAGGCGCATAATCGAGTGTAGGACAAATGGTCAAATCCATGCTGTTAAGCTTCGCGCTTTTTGCAGAGTAGGAAACACGCTCGCGCTTTACCCTAATCGCCGATATTTCGACGCCACCGCTTATACCGATTAGTTCGTTTCGACCGTCCATCGGGTCAGACTGTTTGGTCTGACCCAGCACAATTAGAGGAGTAAATGCCACGCTCAGCAAAACGCTCACGCAAATTCGCATCGCGAATAACTCCAGGTGAACAGGGAGGCTGGGCCGACTGAAAAATGATCGTTGATTCATCACGAGTCACAGCAATGTCGAGAGGCGATTGCTTGCAAATAAGAACCGAACAAATGCCACGCTCAAGCGAGGTCTAGACAAGCCGCTTTCAATGCTTGGTTCGATGTCACCGTTGGGTTTAACTCGCTTGGATGCGACACACCCAAGCGGGTTACGGACAAGCAGAAAAATCGTCAAAAACTTGCCTGCCCGGGCTGCCGGACGGTTCGGGCGTCTCGACTCGTTCGTGCCTGCCTTGTTCAGCTTACCCCTCACCAGCGACGTTTGCCACCGCGCGACGAGAACCACCCTTCGTCGTCACGATGGCAGGCCGATCCTAGTTCGTGGGCAAGAATAAATACCGCGTAAAGTGAAAGAAGACCGGCGCGGCGAAGCAGAGCGAGTCGATCCGGTCCAAGACGCCCCCGTGCCCTTGCACCAGCGTGCCATAGTCCTTCACGCCCCGGTCGCGCTTGATCGCTGACATGGTCAAGCCGCCGGCGAAGCCCATCACCGTGGTGGCGGCGGCCATGCCCGCGGCCTGGTAAAACTCGAACGGCGTGGTCCATTTCATGGCCATGCCGAACATCGTGGCGCAGGCCAGCCCGCCGATAAACCCTTCCCAGGTTCGATTGGCGTTGATCGTGGGGACGATCACGTGGCGGCCGAACAGCTTGTCGCACAAGTAGCTGAACGCGTCGCCAGCCACGACCACCAGGATGAAATAAAACAGCAACTGCCGCTGGTCGTAGTTGGGGTCGGGAAACTCCAACTGCAGCAAGGCCGGCGCGTGGCTCAGGCAGTAGACGCAGATCATCAGCCCCGCTTGAATCTTGGCGCACCGCTCGAGATAGCGCTTGAAGTCGCCGGCCAGCGCCACGCGGGCCGGAATGAACAGAAAGCCGTAAACCGGGATCACGATGCTGTAGAGCTGGTACTGCTTCTGGGCGACCAGCACATATTGCAGCGGCGTGAAGGCGAAAAACACCCAAAACAGCGTGCGATGGTCGGCCATGCGCGTGGGCGTCAGGGTGACAAACTCGCGCAATGCCCAGAACGACAACAGCCCGAACAGTATCTCGGTCGGCAACCGCCCCGGCAGGAAAAACGCCGCGGCCAGCACGGCGCACAGCAGCCACCAGGCGCGAATCCGCGAGTTGAATTGCTCGACGGCCGCCGAGTCGAACCCGGTCTCGCGCTGCCGGCGCAGCAGTTGCCCCAGCCCTGTTGCCAATCCCAACAGCAACAGCACCGAGCCGACCAGCGCTAAAGTAGACAGGTTGTTCATCGCGCGTTATCGGTCCTTCAGGTTCACCACCGCCTCGCGGGCGCGGTTCAAAAAGTCGGTCTTGGGCTCACCCTTTTCCAGCCAGATCGGCGCGCCGAACGTGATGCAACTGAGCATCGGCACCGGCAGAAACTCGCCCCGCGGTAAGACGCGATTCATATTGTCGATATGCACCGGCACCAACTCCAAGTCGGGGCGCTTCTTGGCCAGATAGTACAGCCCGCTTTTGAATTCCCCCACGTCGTCGGTCACGCTGCGATGCCCTTCGGGAAACACGATCAGCGAATGGGTGTCGCCGATCGCCTTGATCATCAGGTCGACCGGGCTTTGGTGGACCTTGATGTTCTTGCGATCGATCAGCAACGCGTCGAACACGTGGCGGGCCAGGTAACGCCGCACGAAGCCTTGCTCCCAATAGTCGCGGGCGGCGACCGGCCGCGTCAGTTGTCGCACCTGGGCCGGCAACGACGACCAGAGGATCAATGCGTCGAGATGGCTGGTATGGTTCGCAAAATAAATGCGCTGGCACGTGTCGGGCTGACAGTCGATCCAGCGCACGCTGGCCCCGGCCAGCAGTCGCGCGATTCCTGCCAGAACTTGCCGCACAATCTCCGTTTGGTTCAACATCCACGCACTGATCGACTTGCGAACACCCTTGGCTGTGGCGGCATCTGGCTAGAAAACACCGGAAAGTTTTGAACCGCAAAGACGCAAAGGGCGCAAAGTAAAGGCGAATAGCGATGTCAGGAAGGCTTCGGGCAAGAGCCACTCACGGTTCTTGGATGCCTTCTTAGCGTCCTTTGCGCCTTTGCGGTTCAAATGGTTCCTATTCCACGATGAACCGCTCCCCAAATGGCATCCTAGTCGGCGCGTCGCGCCCCGTCCACCGGCCCCCAAGCCGGCTCCTTTCGGCGTGTCGGCGGGCCGGGTACATTGAGGTCAAACCGCCCGTTTCTCGGCGTTTCGACGCTTGTTGCCAGGATCATCGCGCATGTCACTTGAACCTGTCTTGATTGCCGGCCAATGGCGTTCGGACCAGGCCAGCGGCTCGTTCCAGGCCGATAACCCCACGAGCGGCGAACGGCTGCCGCCCGAGTTTCCGGTGAGCAGTTGGGCCGATTGCGACGGCGCGCTGGCGGCCGCCGCCGAGGCCGCCGTGCAACTGCGCACGATCACGCCGGAACGCATCGCGCAATTCCTCTTGCGCATGGCCGAGTTGATCGAGGGAGCGGCGGCCGATCTGGTCGCCTCGGCCCACGCCGAAACTGGCTTGCCGGTCAAGCCGCGCTTGGCCGATGCCGAACTGCCGCGTACCACCGGGCAATTGCGCCAGGCGGCCGAAGCGGCCCGCGAAGGGTCGTGGTCCCTGCCGACCATCGACACCAAGGCCGGCATTCGCTCGTGCCTGGCGCCGCTGGGGCCGGTGTGCGTGTTTGGCCCGAACAACTTTCCGTTCGCGTTCAATGGCGCGTCGGGGGGAGATTTCGCCGCGGCCATTGCCGCCGGCAATCCAGTGATCGCCAAGGCCAACACCTCGCACCCGCGCACGACGCAACTGCTTGCCCGACTGGCACACCAGGCCGTCGTCGACACCGGCCTGCCGGCCGCGACCGTGCAACTGATTTATCGGACCAGCCATGCCGACGGCGAGCGCTTGGCCGCCGACCCGCGCTTGGGCGCGATCGCCTACACCGGATCGCGTAGCGCCGGCCTGAAGCTAAAGGTCGCCGCCGACGCAGCCGGGCTGCCGATCTACTTGGAACTGTCGAGCGTCAACCCCGTGGTGGTGCTGCCGGGTGCATTGTCCGAGCGGGCTGACAAGCTGGCCGATGAATTCACCACCAGTTGCTTGATGGGAACCGGGCAGTTCTGCACCAATCCTGGGCTCGTGCTGCTGCTGGCCGGTGCCGAGACCGATCGGTTCATTGCCGCGATAACCGAGCGCTTTCAAAAGGCCCAGCCTGCGGTGTTGCTGTCGTCGGGCGTGCTGCGCAGTCTGGGGCAGGGGGTCGACACTTTGCGCGGTGCCGGCGCCGAAGTCCTGGTGGGCGCCAAGCCGGTCGACGGCCCCGGCTATCGCTACCAGAACACGCTGTTGCGCGCGACTGGCGCGCAATTCCTGCAAAAGCCGCACGAGTTCCAGACCGAAGCGTTCGGCAACGCGTCGCTGTTGGTCGTGGCGCGCGATGCCGCCGAGTTGGCCAAGATTTTCGATGCGTTGGAAGGGAGCCTGACCGGCTGCGTCTACAGCGACACTCGCGGGTCGGACGACGCGTTGTACGACCAGCTTACGCCGCACTTGCGTTGGCGCGTGGGGCGATTGCTCAACGATCAGATGCCGACCGGCGTGGCGGTGAGCGCCGCGATGAACCACGGCGGCCCGTTTCCGGCCACCGGTCACCCCGGCTTTACGGCGGTGGGCATTCCGGCCGCCTTACGTCGGTTCGGCGCGCTCCATTGTTACGACCACGTTCGTCCGGCACGGTTGCCGGCGGCGCTGCAGGACAAGAACCCGAACGGTCGCATGTGGCGATTGATCGACGGTCGTTGGACGCAAGCCGACGTCGGCGCGGCAGGAGCCTAGGGCGTGAATCTTCTGGTCGTGGCGGTCGACCGGTTGCACGCCGGCTATCTCGGCTGCTTTGGCAACACGTGGATCGAGACGCCGGCGTTCGATCGATTGGCGGCCGAGTCGTTCGCGCTCGACCAGGTGATCGTCCATTCAACCGATCTGGCCGAGTTGTACCGCGGCTGGTGGCAACTGCGCGCGACGAAGGACGCGCCGACGGGCGGGCACCTCTTGTCAGCGCTGGCTGCGGCCGGGCATCGCACCGCGATGTTGAGCGACGATCAACAAGTCGCCAAGTTGCTGGCCGGTGACGCGGTTGAGTCAATCGAACTGCCGGTGGTTCCCGCCACTGAGCGGGCCGAGGACGTCGAACAGACGCACCTCTCGGGCGTGACGGCCGCGGCGCTCGACTGGCTGGCCGAGGCGCGCGAGCAGCCGTTTGCGTTGTGGCTGCACACCGGTGCGCTCGGCGCGGTCTGGGATGCGCCCGACGCGCTGTGCGATCGTTACTCCGACGAAGAAGACGCACCGACGCCGCGCTTGCTCGCGCCGCCGCACGAAGCGCTCGCCCCCGGCGAGGACGAGGAGCGACTGTGGAACGTGGTGCGCGCCTACGCCGCCCAGGTGCTGACGCTCGATGCGTGCCTGGACAACTTGCGCGACGGGCTGGCGGCGCTCGGCCTGGCCGAGAACACCCTGCTGGCCGTGGTCGGCGTACGCGGCCTCGCGCTGGGCGAGCATCATCGCTTTGGCTGTTGGGACGAAGCCGTCTGCGGCGAGACGGTCCACGTGCCGTGGCTGATTCACTGGCCCGACGGTCTGGCTCGTGGCGAACGATCCCAGGCGCTCGTGCAGCCGGCCGATTTACCGACGGCGCTGCTAGCAAGCCTGACACAGAACACCGAGGGGGCGAACGACGTGCTAGCACTGGCGCGAGGCAGCGCGGCGAGCCTGCGCGATCGGGCAGTTGTCGCGTCGCCGACGGGCGAATGGGGAATCCGAACTGCGGCCTGGTATCTGCGCCATCGCGGAAGTCGCGTCGTGCCAGGGGATATGGCCGACAGCGGCGAGGCGCTTTTGTACGCAAAGCCCGATGATTTCTGGGAGCAAACCGACGTGGCGGTTCGCTTGCCGCAAGTGGTCGAAGAGCTGGAACAGGCGTACCGCGACGCTCGATCGCACGCCGCCAGCAGCGAACCGCTGGCATCGCTGTCGCCGTTGCTCACATCCCTTTGGCGATGAGCGGCGGCGCGACAGCTAGCACACGTTGAAAACGATCTCGGCCGATCGCTGTAGGTCACGCCGCCGACCAGAGTTATAATCCGCCGCTCGATTCCCCCCGAGCCGGGCGCGACAAGGATGGTCGACGCTCGCTTTTCACCTCGTGAACCGTTGGCAGCCGATCGATGACCGGACAAGGACGTCCGCATCGCGCCATTGATTTCTCGCGCAAGCCAGTGGGCTTGATCCGCGTCGGTTGTTGCGCGCTCTGGTTGCTGACGTTCGTGGCGCCGCTGGCCGCTGCTGAAACATCGTTGCGGCTGCGCATCGAGTGGGGTGGCACTCAGGAACGGCGCTGGGCCGGCACGATTTCGGTGACCGAAGGGCAAGTGTTCGCGCCGGCCGCGCTGGGACTCGAAGCGGACGAGCCAGGTTCAATCTTCGAGGACGACGGTCGAGTGATCGTCGCCACGCCCAGTCGCCGCCGCTACGACGGTGTCGACGTGCAGATCGTCGCGCCGCTTGAAGCCAAGCTGGTCATCGAACTGCGACCGGCCGATCAACGCGCCGCGGGGGATCGCTCGCCACGGGCAGCGCCGATCGTTGTGCCGCTGGAACAAATCGTCGAAGAGTTCCACAGCAGCGTGCTCGACGGCCAAGGGAGCCGAGTCGTCGTCCGCCGCGCGCCCGGCGACAAGCTGCGTGTCACGCTCGATCGGCAATCGCTCGTCTACGCGCCGGACGATACCGTCGCCTGGCAAGTCCAGCCTAATATGCCGCAGGTGGCCGCGGGCACCCGCGTACGCCTGCAAGCGCGGCTGGCGGCTGTCGGCACGGGTCGCGTGTTCTGGAACGACGAGCGCGAGTTCACCGTCGGGGCCGAGCCGATCGCGGCGCAGCCGTTCGAGTTTGTCGTGCCCGCCGGCGAAGGGGCGTACGAGGTCGTGTTGAACGCGACGAGACGCAACCTGACCGATCGCTTGACCATGCGCGGCGCGATGGACGAACGGCACTGGCAATTTGTCGTCGTCGGCCCGAACCGGATTCCCATGGGCACCAGCTTGCCGGCGTGGGACGTGCTGGTCGAAATCGATCCGGCCCATCCCGGCTGGTGGAACCGCGTGGCTCAGTTGCCCGGCAATCTGCCGTATGTCAACAGCTGGACCTGGCGGCGCGGCCCGCTGGGGAACGGCGAGGTCGCGATCAAGCAGCACTCGCTCGGCGCGCTGGTGCAGCTCGATGCGACCCAGGCCGGCAGCGACCCGCGCTGGGAAGCCTACCCGCTGGCGGTGCAACGCCCCGGTCAGCCGCACGTGCTCGAGGTGGAATACCCGTCCGACGCGCCGCAGTCGCTCGACATCAGCATTGTCGAACCCAACGCCGCCGGCGCGGTGTTGCCCATCGGCCTCGACTCGGGCGTTTACTTGCCGGCCGAGGCGGCGGGTGACAAGCCCGCCATGTTGAAGCATCGGCTGGTGTTCTGGCCCCGAACCGAAGCGCCGCTGGCGTTGATCGTGAATCGTGGCGCGCAGACGCGCGCCACCTATGGCAAGATTCGCTTGCTCGGTCCCAAGGGGAACAGCCGGTCGGCGGCGGCCTTGGCGACGATCTCGAATCCGTTGAATCGCGCGACCGATCCCTTGCCCGACGTTCATTTACCAGCCACCCAGGAAGCCGGCGCGCCCAAGGCCGAACGGCTGATCGCGGCTTACTTCGATCGCCCCTTGTTGCCCGAGAACTTCTCGGCCGGCGGCACGACCGATACGTCGAGTTCCCCTAGCGGTCGCACGCTGGATGACTGGTCGAGCTTCTGGCACAGCGGGCAGCGCTTGACCGAGTATCTGCGCTACGTCGGCTATGGCGGCGCGATGGTCAGCGTCTATGCCGACGGCAGCAGCCTGTATCCCAGCCAACTGTTGCAACCGACGCCGCGCTATGACGACGGCGTGCTGTTGATCGGCGGGCACGACCCGGCGCGCAAGGATGTGCTGGAACTGCTGCTCCGGTTGTTCGATCGGGAAGAATTGCTGTTCATCGCCGGCTTGCAGTTTTCAGCGCCGCTGCCCGAGCTTGAGACGCTGCGCCGCCAAGGGGGCGGGGCGGTGGCGGGCATCGACCTGATCGGGGCCGATGGCCAGCCCTGGCGGGCGCGGAACACGCCGCGCCGCGAGCTGGCGCCCTACTACAATCCGTTGGACTCGCGCGTGCAGGAAGCGATGCTCAACGTGGTCCGCGAACTGGCCGAGCGTGGCCGCGACCACCACTCGTTCGCGGGCATCGCGCTGCAACTCTCTGCGGATGGTTTCGCCCAGTTTCCCGGCGCCGAGTGGGGCTACGATGAGGACACGCTGGCCCGCTTTGAACGCGAAACGCGCGTCGACTTGGGGGCCGCGGGCCCCGACGCCTTGCCGCGCCGGGCCGAACTGCTGGCCGGCAGATATCGCAGTGTCTGGCTGGCGTGGCGAGCCAAGCAGCTCGCGCAGTTCTACGAACGGATGAGCGCCGAGATGCGCGCGGTTCATCCCAACGCCAAGCTCCACCTGGTGACGGCCGAGTTGTTCGCGCGACCCGAGCTGCAATCGCAACTACGGCCGAGCTTGACCGTGGATGTGAAGCCGGATGATTTGCTGCTGCAAGCCGGCATCGACGGCGACACACTGGCCCAGTCCGAGAGCGTGGCGCTATTGCGAAGCATGCGCGTCGCGCCGCTCGACGATCTGACCAGCCAGGGGCCGAACCTGGAATTGAACCTGGCCGAGCAGTTCGAGCGGAGCCTGCAAGGGGGGCGTCACGCCGGGACGCTGTTCTATCACGAACGAAATGAATTGCCGCTGCCGTCGTTCGACGCCAAGAGCCCGTTCCGCAAGACGTACACGCGGCTGGTGACGGTGGCCAGCCCCTCGGGCGACTATGGCCGGCGGCGGTTCATTCACGCCCTGGCCGCCCAGGACAGCCAGTCCTGGTTCGATGGGGGCTGGATGTTGCCGCTGGGGCAAGAACAAGCGACCGTCGAGTTGATGAACATTTTCCGCCAACTGCCCGCGGGTGTGTTCCAGCCGATCGGCGAGTCGACCCAGCCGTTGGCGATTCGCACGTTGCAGAAGAACGGCCGCACCTATATGTACGCGGTGAATGATTCGCCCTGGAAGGTATCGGCAGCGCTGATCGTGAACGGGTCCGGCAGCTTCCGAATGCAGCCGCTGGGATCACAGCGGCGTGGCGTCACCTTGCAAGGCGAGGGCGCGCAGCGGGTCTGCAACCTGGACCTGAACCCGTACGATCTGGTGGGGACCGTCTTTGACGGAGACGTGCGAATCAGCAAGCCGACGGTGAACGTCCCGCCGCAATTGGCCGAGTCGCTCGAAGCGCGGATTCGCGATCTGTGGGCCCGGGCCGCGGCGCTTAAGAGCGCCGCGCCGATCGCGGGCTTGGCGAACGCCGACTTCGAGCAAGCCACTCGCCGCGAAGGGCCGGTGGCTGGCTGGGAATTGAAGCCGCAGGCTGGCGCCCGCTGGGAACTTGACGCCACCGAAGCACACGACGGGAAGCAGTCGTTGCACATCTCGGCCGGCGCGGCCGGGGCCGAGTTGAACAGCGTGCCGTTGTTGATGCCGGCGACCGGGCGATTGTCTCTGGGGGTCTGGCTGCGAGCGCCGGCCAACACGCAGCCGACATTGCGGCTGGGGGTCGAAGTGCTGGACGGTACGACGCAGGTGCGCAATGCCGTGGTCGGCGCGCCGCCGGCCGTGCAGCCGTTGCCGACGTCGTGGGGGCAGTTCGTGTTGCCGATTCACGAGTTGCCGACCGACGGGCCGCACCGGGTACGCGTGCGATTCGAGCTATTAGGAGCCGGCGAGATTTGGATCGATGACGTGCAGTTGTTCGATCTGGACTTCAGCGAGGACGAACGGCTGGAGCTGTCGAAAGAGCTGGCCCTGATCGAATACAAAAAGAACAGCGGCAACTATCGGGATTGCTTGCGGCTGTTAGAGGGCTATTGGCCGCGGTTCCTCGTCGCGCATGTGCCGGCGGTCGATGTGCCGTTGGCCAAGTCGCCGGCCGAATTGGGCCCGGCGGGTGAAACCAAGCCCGAGGCCGAACGCCGCGCGGGCCTGATGGACCGCTTCCGCCGCGCGATTCCGGATTTTCTCAGGTAGCGATTGGCTATTAGCGGCTAGCATTCCGACCGCCCCGTCTTGCATTCAAGGAATCATTGCCATGACACGTGTCATCGGGACCCTTTCGGTCTTCATCCTCTACACGTCGATGTGCCTCGGTGACGAACCAAAGAATGCGATCTCAGTGGCCAAACAGGGCGACGAATCCTACGTCAATGGTGACTATGACGACGCCATTGCCAACTACCGGGAAGCGATTCGTCTCAGTTCGATAAGGCCGAACGTGTTCTCTGAACTGGCACCTGGATCACCGTTCAAGACCGACAATCGCAAAGTCGAGGTCGGCATCCTCGATGAAAGTCGGCTCAAATCCCAGCTTGCGAGGGCCTACCAATATCGAGGTGAAATAAGGCTGCGTTTGGGGAAATATGACGAAGCCATCGCTGACTTCAATGACGCAGTGCTGCTTGATGCAAATAACAGTTCAACCTATCGAAGTCGAGGCTATGCCTGGAAAGGCAAAGGCGATCTCGATAATGCCATCGCGGATTTCAACAAATGCTTACGGCTTGCCCCTGCTGATGCTTGGGCATTTGGCAGTCGGGCGAATGTGTGGAGGTCCAAGCACAAATATGCAGAGGCAATTGCCGATTACAGCGAAGCCCAACGGCTCGATCCTGAATCTCCGTATGCCTACAACTCGCTGGCTTGGATTTGGTCCACTTGCCCTGAGCAATGTTTTCGCAATGGGAAGAAAGCCGTCGAGTACGCCACCAAAGCCTGCGAACTAAGTCAATGGAAATCTCACTCGAATGTGTCTGCCCTGGCCGCTGCTTACGCCGAAACCGAAAAATTCGAGGAAGCGATCAAGTGGCAAGAAAAGGCCATCGAACTTGCAACTCAAGAGACGACTAAGGAAACGGCCCGATTACTTCTCGAACTATACAAGCTGGACAAGCCGTACCGAGAAAAAACGGACAAGTCGTCAACCGGTTCGCCGCCGAAGAATCAGTATGTGATCGAGTTTTGGCTACTCAACCAAAACGGCTGGCTGTATGCCCCCAAGGTTCTTCTCGATGAAGGCGGCAAGACAGCCGTAAATATTGGCGAAAGTGAGAAGCGAAAACTGGAAGCAACGGCCCAAACAAGAGACGTTCAGAAGCCGGATCGACAATTATTCGACATCAAGTTTAATGATACATCCATCCCTGAGAAGGCATTCGAGATGGATTGGACGCTGAGCTTCCCTGACAAGTGCAAAGCATTTTTCGAATACGGGTGGAGAAAGGGGTTCCTCTACGGAATCACCGTCACTCGACGGTGAGAGAAGAGGTGCCGGGAACCCTTTCGGCCGAGAGCGTGCCGGGTGTCTGCTTCGCATGCTCAAGCTGTGGCTTGAGCATGGCACCCGGCGATTAGCGGTTGTGGCGGCTAGACTAGAGCGACGTTTTGAACTCTGATTCCGTCATTCCCGCGCAGGCGGGAATCTAGAGGGTAACCGCAACCACTAGATTCCCGCCTGCGCGGGAATGACGGTCTGGATGGGCCTCTCACCAAGAATGGAAAATCGCACTAAATCGCCGATTTCGTCGTGCAGGTTCTCGGCCGTAGAAAAGGTGTCAGGAACCGAATCTGATTTCGGTTCCTGACACCTTTTCTACCCCTTTTCTCCCCGCAGGCCGAAGCGTGGCCTGTGCGCGCTATTCGCGAATGCGAACGTCGGCTTCCGAGACGATCCACAGCCGGCCAGTTATTGGCTCGCGTGGCAACAAGTCGAGAATCCGTCGCACGACGCTCAAGATGTGTGAGCGACTCTGATTGGCCACACGCAGCACGATCAAGCCAGCATGATCCGCGGGCGGAAAGTTGCGAATGTCGGCGAAGTCCAAATCAAGAGTCACGAGAGCCCGGCCTTCGTCGCGGCAATGTTGAGCCAGGGTCACGTCATCCGAACCGCACAGGCCTTCGGTATGAACCGTATGTGCGTCGTGGCCGTGGCTCGAGAGTAAATCGCCGATTTCGTCGTGCAGGTTCTCGTCGATCTTGAACCGCATCAAGCCGCACCCGGCGTGAAGGGGATCACGGTTTCACGAGCCAGTTCGGCCGCGTATTGAACGGCGGCCTGGACATCTGCGCGTTCCAGATGATAGCCGCGCATGATCTCGTCTACCGATTCGCCAGCCGCCAAATTGTCGAGCACCACCGACACCATGACTCGGGTGCCGCGAATGCAGGCTTTGCCGTGACAGACGTTTGGGTTCACGGTGATGCGTTCTTGCCAACTCATGGGAGTGACCTTTTTTGCCAGAGCCACATCCATTTTAGCATGCCGAACTAGCAACCAGCAACTTTCCGCTCGCTAGGGTGGTGGGTCAGTTTGAAACTAGGACGTTGGGTGGCGGGGTCAGAGCGCAGCGATGGCCCCGTGGTTACGGTTCGGGGCCATCGCTGCGCTCTGACCCCGCCACCCTGCCGCTGCTGTCTAATCGCTAGCCGCTAATAGCTAATCGCTAGCGCTTCATCCCCTCGGGTAGCTTCTTGTTCTTGAGCTGGTAGACGTAGGCCAGAATCTCGGCCACGGCGGCGAAGGCCTGATTGGGGATCGGGCGGCCGACGTCGACTTCCTTGTAGAGCAATTGTGCCAGCGGCTTGCGCTCGACAATCGTCACGCCGTGTTCCAGTGCCAGGCGGCGAATCTGCTGGGCCAACTCGCCCGCCCCTTTGGCCAGGACGACCGGGGCGTTCATCTTGTCGGGCTGGTATTCGAGGGCCACGGCCAACTCGGTCGGGTTGGTGATCACCACGTCGGCTTTGGGAATCACGGCCTTCAGGCGTTGCTTGACCAGCTCGCGCTGGACCTGCTTGCGGCGAGCGGCGATCTGGGGATCGCCTTGCAGGTTCTTGAGTTCTTCACGCACCTCTTGCGAAGTCATCCGCAGGTCTTGCTCCTGTTTCCACCACTGAAAGCCATAGTCGAGGACCGCAATCACGAACAACGCCAGGCCGAGCTTGAACCCGAGCGTGGAGAGTGATTCGAGGATGTACGCGCCGATCTGCGACGGCGTGAGGTCCGCCAGGGACAGGATGCGATCCTGCTCGTTCGAGATGCAAACATAGGCAACGGCGGCCACGACGGCGATCTTGATCAGCCCCATCAACAAGCGCACGGCCGATTGCAGCGAAAAGACCCGGCCGAAGCCGGCCAGCGGATCGATGCGCGAGATGTCGGGGGCGAGCTTCTGGGGCAGGAACATGATGCCCACCTGAAGCATGGTGACTGTCACGTCCCAGAGCATGACCAGGCCGAGGATCGGCAGGATGACCAGCGCCAGGCGTTGCAACAAGTCGTTGTTGATGGCGCAGGCGGTCGAGGTGTCCATCGACAGCCAGGCCTGGCCGCCGAGCGAGTCGCCGGCAAAGCCGCCAAAGTAGGTGACCAGCGACATGCCGAGCCAGGACAAGACGCCGACCGCGCCCAGCAGGACAAGCGCACTGGTCAGATCGGCGCTGCGCGCCACCTGGCCCTGTTCGCGCGCCTGTTCGCGGCGATAGGGAGTGGCTTCCTGCGTTTTGTCCGAATCGTTGTCGGCCATGGAGAAGTTGCTGGTTGCTAGTTGCTAGTTGCGAGGGGGGTCAGTAGTCAGTTGCACTCCGCTTCGCACTTGGTGATTGATGTGCGTCGTATCTGTCTTCCCACAACTGACAACTGACAACGGACAACTGACCACTGACAGATCTTGAGCGTGATGGCGAGCGCGCGTGGATGTCTCATGGTGTGGCCCCCGTCACCCGACCAGTGATTCGAGCACGACTTGGACCGTCGGCTCGAGATGTTCGTCGAGCAGATATGCCACGGCGCCGAACGAAACCCACAACGTCCCCAGCGTGGCCAGCGCATTCACGCCAAAGCCGAGCGACATCAGATTCAGTTGCGGCAACGTCCGGCTCAACAACCCCAGGGCGAACGTGGCCAGCAGCAAGGCCGCGGCCGACGGAGCGGCGGTGCGAATGCCCAGCGAAAAGCTCTGGGCCATCAGGTCGGACAGAAAGGTCGTCAGCGACGGCGACAGCGCGGCCGAGCCGGGGGGAATGACGTCGAAGGTTTCGAGCAGCCCGACCAGCAACATCCGGTGGCCGCCAATCAGCACGAAGATCGCCAGGGCGAGCATGTGCAGAATCTGGGCCACCAGCGGCACGTTGGTGTCGAGCGTAGGGTTCAAGACTTCGGCCAGCGACATGCCGCCAAGTTGACCGATCATGTAACCCGACAGTTGAAAGCCGGCCAGCAGGATCGAAACGCCCAGGCCCAGCATCAGGCCGACGAGCAGTTCACTGGCCACGAGCAGAAAGTAGTCGAGCGCCGACATATCGGCCAGCGGCGTCAGAGGCAATTGCAGCGGCGTCGACAAGACGGCCAACGTCAGTGACAAGAGCGCCCGGACTTGCATGGGCACTTCCACGCCGCTGAACACCGGGGCCGAGAGGACCAGTCCGCTGGTGCGCGAGAGGACCAGCATGAAGGTGGCCACCAGGTGCAACTGGCCAAAGATCGTGGTGAGCCATTCCATGAGATGCTTCGCAGGGTCGTCAATTCAAGTGCCGCCGGTTCGTTGGCCAGCGATCCTTCTCCCACCGGGAGAAGGTGGCCGATAGGCCGGATGAGGGTCATGATTGCTTCGCGAGGCGTCGTGGACCCTCATCCGGTTCGCTGCGCTCACCACCTTCTCCCCGGGGGAGAAGGGTTGCGGACGCAACGTCTCAGTACCCCATGCCGGGCAATTGGCTGTACGACGATTGGACGTATTCGATCAGGTGTTCGAGCACCCAAGGCAACGTGATGGCAAAGACCGCGGCCATGGCGATCAGCTTGGGGACGAACGCCACGGTTTGTTCTTGCACCTGGGTCAACGCTTGCAGCAAACCCATCAGCAGCCCCATCAGCACACCGACGACCAGGACCGGCGCGCTGACGATCAGCGAGATCCAGATGGCGTTCCGCGCGAGATCGATGGCGTCTTGGGGTTGCATGGGGGGAAGTTGCTGGTTGCGGGTTGCTTGTGAAAGGTCAGTTGTCAGTAGTCCGTTGTCAGTTGCACTTTGTTTCAATCGTGGTGCCGAGTTCGGGCCGCAGGTCATGTCTTTTCAACTGACCACTGACCACGGACAACTGACCATCGCTACGTAAACGGCTGGACACTTTCCATCAGCATGCCGATCACCAGATGCCAGCCGTCGACCAGCACGAACAAGAGCAGCTTGAACGGCAGCGACACCAGCACCGGCGGGAGCATCAGCATGCCCATCGCGATCAGCACGCTCGACACCACCATGTCGAGCACCAGGAACGGCAAGTAAATCTGAAAGCCGATCAGGAACGCCGTCTTCAGCTCGCTGAGCATGAAGGCCGGCAGCAAGGCCTGGATCGGCACGTCGTCATAGCTTTGCGGCGTGGGCTGATCGGGCAGATACTCCAGGAACAACCACACGTCGTCCGAGTTGCCACAGCGGTCGATCTGCAGACCCATGAAGCGGCGCACCGGAGCGATGCCCCGTTCCCAGGCCTGATCGAGCGTGATCTGCCGATTGGTGTAGGGGCGGATGCCTTCGTCGTACGCTTCCTTCCAAACCGGCGTCATGATCCACAGGGTGACGAACAGGGCGATCGAAGTGATCACCTGGCTCGGTGGTAACTGCTGGGTGCCGAGCGCCTGTTTCAGCAGTCCGAGCACCGTGATGATCCGCACAAAGCAGGTGGTCATCATCAACAAGGCCGGCGCCAGGCTAATCACCGTCAACAGCAACATCACTTGCAACGTCGCGGTCAAGCCGCCGGGGCTGGTCCAGGCCTCGGGCCCGCCGGCCAGCGACGTGGGCATCTCGATGCGCGCCGGCATGTTCGCCGGTTGCTGGGCGGTTGCAGTCGACCAATAGCCGGCCAGCGTGATGACCAAGGCCAGCCAGGGCAAAACGCGGCTGGCGCGTCGGCCGCGCCAACGCCGCCACTGCTCGATGGGCGTCAATTGTTTTTTGGCGTCAGACATCGCCGTCCTCCTCGCCCATCGCTTCGACGCCTATCGGCTTGGTCGCAAGCGGCGCGGGCGAGCTGGTCGCGGGGCCCAGAAAGCCGCGGATCGAGCGCTGTCCGGCGAACTGTTGAAAGACGCGGCGGAAGGCGTCGCTCGAACTGTTCGATTGAGTCGACTTGCACAGGCCGGCCAGACGATCGACCTCGACCGGGTCGGTGACTTCGGCGATCGTTTCGGCCCCGCCGACGCTCAGCGAAACCAGCACCAGCTTGTTTCCCAACCGCAACAGATGGGCATGTTGGCGACCCGACAGGGGGGTGCGGCCGAGCACTTCGACGACCTCGCGCGGCAAAGCCGGTGCGCCGGCCGGCATGCTGCGCCGCAGCACCCAAGCCGAAATGAAGAACAGACCCAAGACGATGGCCATGCTCGCGCCGACCGTGGTCAGCGAAGGCGCACCGCTGGCGCGAGTCGCGGCTTCTTCGTCCGCCGCGCGGGGCGTGGTCTGTCCACGTCGGGCCAGGGGCAAAGGCTTGGATTGTTTGGCCGGCGGCGCGCGCAAGGGCTCGGCCGGCGTAGTGTGGATCGCTTGTGCCACGCCCTGATCCGCCGGGGGCGTATTCTGTCCGCCGGCATATTGAACCGGTTGCTGGCCGGCGCTGGGCGCGTAAGACGGCGAGGCGCCCGGCGGCGTGGGAATGGTGACTTGCGTCGGTGGCAACGGCGTCCCAGTGGTATTCGCGGGGAGACGTTGCGGCTCGCGCGGGGCGTTGCGCAGGTCGGGCTGCTGGGCCGCGGCCGAAGCCGCCAGCGCGAACAAGCCAACCAGCAGAAGCATGCGACTGAGCGCCATGGGCAAGCAATCCGTTTCAGCCGGCGGCCGCGACTTCGCTGGCCACGAGTTCCGCCACGCGAACGCAAAAGTTATCGTTCAGCACCAGCACTTCGCCGCGCGCGATCAAGCGTCCGTTGACGTAAATGTCGACGGGGTCGCCGGCCAGCTTTTCCAGCGGCACGACCGAGCCGCGGCGCAGCTTGAGAATGTCTTCGAGGTACATCTGCGTGCGGCCAAGTTCGATCTTCAGGTCGAGTTCGACGTCGCGCAGCAGTTCCAGCGTGGCGGCCTCGGCCGATGGCGGCGCGCCGGTGAACTCGTCGAAGCGGAAGCGTTTCACTTCGGGGCCAGCGGCCAGCGGCTGATCGATCGACGCCAGGGCCGCTTCGGCCTGGCGAATCAACAGCTCCATGTCCTGGGGGGCGATCGTGGCGTCGCCGCTGCTGGCCGCCGCCAATGCGGCTCCGGGCAGCGGGGCGCGCGCCGCAGGCGAGGGCGCTTGCTTGAGCAGGGCGTCGATCTCGCTTTGATCGACCGCGCCGGTCTTGGCCGGTGCGGCGTCGGACTGCTTGAGCAGTTGATCGATGTCTTCTTGACGCGGCGATCCAGAGTCGTCGGCCATCGGAATCCATTCCTAGGCGAGGGGTGCGCGGTTTGTCGAACCTGTCGTTCCCTGGCCAGCCGTGGCGCGGTGATCGCAGCGATGGGTCGCGCTGGTCGAGGCTATTGCTCGATGAACGAGAACTCGCTGAAAATCACGGAACGGACGAGGTTTTGGCCCAAAGTCTTGTTAGTTGTCTCCAATATCCGACGTTTGAGCAAGCCCAACCCCGCGTCGGTGAAATCATTCAAATCACAGCCGCGGACCACGACATAAACCTGGTCGCGCAGCCGGTTGGAACGCGACTTGTAAATGTCCCCCATCGCAAGCTCGTCCTTGCCTGCTAGCACCATGCCGTACAGATGGAAGTCGATGCGCAGCGTGGTGTTGGACAAGGGCTGGTAAGCGGTGATCCGATATTCGCCCAGGTCGACTTCGCGCAACTGGTCGCTCTGTTCCTCGACCTCGGGCTCGGCCTCGGGGAGCTTGGGAACCTCGACCTTGGTCGAAACGCTAGCGGCCTCGGCGCGCGGCCAGTACATGTACGCGGCCACGATCTCGGCTGCTGTCACCGCTAGCACGATGCCGCCGATCTTCAGCCAACGCTTCATGGGCTTGGCCGGAGCGGCTTCGGCGGTGGCGGGTTTGGCGTCGGTGGGCTTGGCTTTTTCGGCGGCCATGGCAAATGGATCCTTAACTTGTGCTGTTCAACCGATGCGTGCCGTGGGGCTTGTGTTTCGTCCTGGCGGCGATCAGGGTTTGCTGCCGGCGCTTGTGCCAGCGGGTTCGGTCACATTAGGCACTTCGCCCAACAGGTACAGTTCGACGCGCGAGTTCTCGCGCGCCGACAGGGCGTCGCCGACTCGTTCGACCGGTTCGTTGAGCGCGGCCACGCTGATTCGCAGCCGCGCCGGCTCGATGCCCAAGCCGGTTAGTTGTTGCATCACCTGCCGGCAGCGCGCATAGGCCAGATCCCAGTGATCGCGAAACGGCGACTCGAGCGAGATCGGGTTGCGCGACGTGTGGCCGCGAATCTCGATGCGCTGAGGCTTGCCGGCGAGCTCTTCCGAGATGCGGCGCAAATGCGCCAGCTCCTCGGGCGACAATTCGGCGCTCTGTTCGGCAAAGGACACCGGACCACCGACCGCGATTTGCGGCCCGGGCCTGATGTTGCGCACACGGGACTCGTTGCCCGGCGCTCCTTTCTGCTTGCCCCCCAGTTCGGTCGAATTGTCCCACTTGGCGAATTTTTTGGTGGTGATCTTCACGGGCTTAGTCGACGGCGGCTGGCCGGTCCCGATCCCCAGCATCAGCTTCTCGATGTCGTCGCCGAACTTCTGCTTCAGCGACACCAGGAACGCCTGAAACTTGTCGTCGTCTTTGCGGATTTCGCTCATCGAGACCAGCATGATGAAGAACGTCAGCAGCAGCGACATCATGTCGCCGAAGCTCACAACCCATTCTGGCACTGCGGCTGGTGGATCTTCTTCAACGGCCATGGTAACTAGGCAGCCTGGTTCGAGCCCTTGCGCTGTTTCGGGTGCAAGAAGCTGTTGAGTTTTTGTTCGATGACGCGCGGGTTGTCACCCGATTGGATCCCCATGATCCCCTTGAGCGAAACCTCCAAGGCGTGCAGTTCTTGCTTGTTGAGGAAGTTCAGCTTCTCGGAGAAGGGAATCGTGAACATGTTCGAAATCATCGCGCCGTACAGCGTGGTGAGCAACGCCACGGCCATACCCGGGCCGATGGCCGCCGGGTCGTCCATGTTGCCCAACATCATCACCAGCCCCAGCAGCGTGCCGATCATGCCAAACGCCGGCGCAAAGCGGCCGGCCTGGTCCATGACGGCCTTGCCGTCGCGGTGCCGCATGGCAATGGCGTCGATCTCGGTGCGGAGGATGTCCTCGATGACCTCGGGTTGCGTCCCGTCGACGGCCATCTGAATGCCCAGCACGATGAACGGGTTCTTGATCTCGGCGATCTTGCTTTCCAAGGCCAACAGCCCGTCGCGCCGCGCCACTTCGGCCAGCCCGACGATGGTCTCGATCAGTTCGGGCAGATTGGGCGGCTTGTTCAAGAAGACGATCTTGGTGACCTTGATGATCGACAGCACCGTTTTCAGTGGGAAGCAGATGAACACCACGGCCACGGCGCCACCCCCCACGCACGCGATCGACGGATAGTCGACAAACGCGCCAAACGTGCCGCCGCCGGCCAACACCGAGTAGACGATGGCCGCCGTCGCGAGCAACAAGCCGAAAATCGTGGCGATATCCATGGTGCTTCAAACGATCGTGGGTTAGCGGATAGTTGCGGTTGAGCGCGGACGGTCGGCGACGGCGCCGGCCGGCGCGGTGCATACGGCGGGGTAATGGGGCGTTGGAATCAGGTGCTTGGCGCGCTGATACTCGATCGCCCGCCGCATCACTTCATCCATCGATTCGCGCACGATCAGCCGCTCGCCCGTGGTCAACGTCACGAACGTGTCGGGACGTGATTCGACGTAGCGGATCAGCTCGGCGTTCAAGATGAACGCGTCGCCCCCTAATTGAGTCAGCTTGATCATGGCCCAGGTACACCTTCGGCGTGCGCGAACACCGTCCCCAACGGCCCCACGCCGCGGTAACCATGTCGCAAGCAAACATAGGACGCCAAACCGGGCGTGGCGCAAGAGAGCGCGCCGAGAGCGGCTGATCGGTGGCGTGCCACCGCCGGAAGGGGAGACTTGGGCGGGAAGTGACGCTATAAACGACACAGACCACAGAATCGGCCCCCCGCCGATCGCCGCGGTCTGTGTCCCAGACGTCAATCGTCCACGGCGGTCGTTTAGACCGTGCCGTTAATATTGATCAGCGTGGTCAGCAACTGCTGGGCGGTCTGAATGACGCGAGCGTTGCCTTGATATTGTTCCGACGCCGAGATCAGCGAGATCAGGCTCTTGCTCAAGTCGGTGTTCGACAGTTCGATAGCCCCCGAGCTGATGGTGCCGATGCCGTCGGACCCGGGATTGCCGAGCACGGCCAACCCCGAGTTCACGCCGGCGGCGAACAGGTTTTGTCCCTGGGCCGACAACCCCGAGGGGTTGGCAAAGCGGGCCAGGCGAATCTGGCCCAGATCGCGCTGGGTGCCGTTGTCAAACGAGCCGGTGATGATGCCGTCGGTGCCGATCGTGTAGCTGGTCAGCTTGCCCGGGGCGAACCCGTCTTGCGAGCCGGCGGCCAGCGAGTTCGTCGTGGCGGCGAGCCCCGAGACCTGGCTGAAGTCCAGATCGATACTCAACGGTTTGTTCGATGGCACGTGAGCGCGCTGGATCGACAAGGTGCTGTTCGATGTCGAGAGCAGTTTGCCATTACCGTCGAACGTCACCAAACCCGTACCAGCCGAGATGCCGGCCCCCGAGGCCGGGTCGTTCTGCGCCGCGTCGGCGAACCAGCGGAAGGTCGACTGCGAGCCGTTCTGCGATTGCAGCTCCATGGTCACGCGGACGTTGAGCGGGATGCCCAGCGAGTCGTAAACCAGGAAGTCGGCGACGGCGCCGCTGCCGGTGGCCGCTTGTGTCTGATTGAAGTTCAGATTGATCGACTGGGCGATCGTGCCGCCGCTGGGCGTGAATTGCAGCGACGATTCGCCGATCGCCACGGCGTTGTCGGTGCCGTTGTTGCTGACCAATTCCAATTGCCCATTGGCCGTCACATAGCCGCCGGCCGCCAGCCCCGAGCCGCCATCGGTTGGGATCGGATTGGCCGGGTCAGACCCGCTGCCGGTTTGAATGCCGGTGGCCTGCTGCATGAACGTGACCAGATCGAGCACCGTCGTGTTGTTGGTGACGGTCAACGACTTGGTGGTCAGCGTGCGACCGCCCTTGGTCGCGGACAACGTCAAGGTGCCACCTGAACTAAAGACGTGGTGCAACCCAGTGGTCGAGTTCTGCATCAGGTTGATCAGCAGGGTGTTCGTCGTGGCTCGCGGACCGGTCATGTCGAGCGCGGCATTGCTGGCGATCGAAGCGTCGCTGTTGTTGTCGGTGTAGCTGACGCCGGCCGTGTTGTTGGGGATTTCAGTCACAAAGGTGAAGGAGTTCGGGTCAGTGGCCGAGCAGCGATAAATGCGTCGAACGGTGTATTGGCCGCTCGAATCGGTCGGCAGGTTCGACAGCACGACGCGACCGTTGATCACGTTCAACGGCCCGACCAGTGACGATGGGGCGCTTTCAAAACCGTGGCCAGGGCCGCCGGTGGCCGTGGCGAAGGTGACATAATAACTGTAGTTGCCCGTCAGCGTGGTCGTGTTCAGGCTGGCCCCCAGCGAGCCATCGGCGGTGCTGTCGGTGAAGTTGGTCGTGGTGTTGTCGTTGATCGTGGTCAGCAACTTATACGTCGTGCCGTTGGCGTCGGTGCGATAAATGCGCCGCGCGACATATTTGCCCGTGCTGTCTGTCGGTATGTTCGCGAGCGAGGCCGAGTCATCGCTGCCGCCCAGCGTCGCGCTGAAGGCCGCCGACGGCATGCTCTCCTTGCCCGCCGCGTCGACGAACACTACTTCATAGCTGTAGGTGCTCGAGGCGGTCATGCCCCCCGAGCCGCTGCTGGCGGCGGTGGCCGTCGTGCCCGGCCCGACGATATCGGGCGTGGGGGCGATGGCGGCCGTGGTGCCGCTGGTGTTGGGCGAAGCGAATGACGAGTCGCCCAGGGCGCCCGTCTGGGTAATCGCGGCGGTCGTGGCCACCGCGCCCGACGGCGACAATGTTCCTTGCAGCGAGACGTTTTGCGTGGCCTTGGCCACGGCCGCGCTGCCCAAGGGAATCGAAATTGGGACCAGGTTGGTCGATTGGATGTTAAAGCCGCTGTCGACGCCAAAGCCGAGCACCTTGTCGCCGTTGGCGGTAACCAGCTGGTTATTGCCATTCAGCTTGAAAGCGCCGTTGCGCGTGTAAAGCTGCTGGCCGTTCTGGGTCTGGACCGTGAAGAATCCGTCCCCCTGAATCGCCAGGTCCGAAGGGTTCGAGCTGATCTGCAACGTGCCTTGGGAGAAGTCGGGCGAAATCGACGACACCAAAGCCCCCAGGCCGATCTGCTGAGGGTTGGTGCCCCCCAGATTGCCCGACGGCGCCGAGCCGATGCTCAATGTCTGCAAGAACTGGGTGGCGAACTGCACGTTCGAGGCCTTGAACCCCGCGGTGTTCGCGTTCGCGATGTTGTTGCCCGAGACGTCGATCACGGTTTCGCTGGCTTGCAAGCCCGAGATCGCGGTGCTGAAGACGGATGAGAGACCCATGACGGAATCCTCGGATGAACGTGGAGCTTGTTTTTAAGGGGAAGTTAAACTCGGTCGCTACGCTTCGCGCGGCCGAGCGCTGAACGACTTGGTTTACGATCCGGTGGTGGAACCCGTGGTTGAGCCCGTGGTTGACCCACTGGTGTCGGTGGTCGAGCCGGTGGCGCCGGTCGACGAGCCGTCAGTGCCGGTGCTGGCCGGTGCGTCGATGACTTGTTGCACGTTGTTCAAGGTGACGGCCTGGCCCTGGCTGCCGACGATCAGTTGCGGCGTGCCGTTGTTGACGATCACTCCCCCGACGATGCCAGAAGCCGAGTTGCCATTGGTGTCGAGGCCCTGGATCCCCTTGCCAATCAGCGCGCTAGCCGCCGCCAGGTTCTGCCCGGTGCCGATGCTGCTCAACGTCGACTGCAACTGCTGGGACGAGGTAATGCTGCCGATCTGCGACAACTCGGACAGAATCTGCGAGCTGTCCATCGGGTTGGTGGGATCCTGGTTCTGCAGTTCGGTGATCATCATCTTGATGAAGTCGTTGGCGTTCAGGTTGCTGAACGACGCCACTTGGGAGGCGGCGCTGTTGTCGGATGTCGAAGTGGTCGAAGTGCTGGAGCCGATTCCGCTAGTTGTCGCCATGATTAGTGTTCCTGGTGCCTGCCCGTCTCGTTTTGGAAACTGTTTTTTGGGATATCCTTTCGGCGCGGCCCGCTAGACGAGCACGTTGACGCCGCTGGTAAAGTTCAAGGGGGTTGTGGCGGGGCCTGCCGTTGGGGCTGCCACGTCACCGACGCTCGTGGTCGGCGCCACAAAGGTGTTGCGCGGAGCGCCGTCCCCCGATTGCTGCCACGAGCGGTCAGGGGTTGGCGTATTGCCGCCGTTGTTATTGTTGTTGTTTCCCATCAGCCCAACGTCGAATTGGGCTACTTTGATGTCTTGCTGTTCCAGCCGGTCGCGCAACGCCGCGATATTGTCCAACAGCAACGACTGTGCCTGTGGCGTTTCGACTTCAATGTGGGCGTGAATCTGTCCCTGTTGAACCTGGATTTCCAGGTTCAACGCCCCGAGTTCCGGCGGGCTGAGCCGTAGCTTGACCGGGCCGCCGCTCTGCTCGGCCGCGCGAAACGCGCCAGCCACGCGCTGCACGAACCGCGAGCGGTCGACCGTCGTGGTGGTTTCAGCGCCGCTGGCTTCGCCAGAGGCCGATGAGTTGGGTGTGATCAGCCGTTGAGCGGCAGTCGTGCCATTCAAGCCCAGCGCGCCGCTCAACGAGTCGAGCGTTGCCGCGGCCGGTTCGTCGTTGTCCTTCTTGGCGTGTGCCTTGGCGCCGGCTTTCGGTGCGTCGATGGTTGCCACCGTCGCGACGACCGCGCTGACGCCGATGTTGGCCGTGACAGCCGGGGCCGTGTTCGGTGTGGCGACAGACGCGGGCTGATTGGCGTTGGCTTGGTGGTCGGCTCCGGTCTTGGCATCAACGGTGGCGCTCGTCGGCTTCGGCTCGTTCGTTGGCGCGACGCTAACCGCGCCGCCCGTCGCTGTCGGGGCCGCGTCCTGAGGCTGTTGCTCGCCATTAGTTGATGTCACGGTCGCCGTGTGTCGCTGGTCGTGTTGCTCGCCGTGATGAGCGGCGCCTGCGACGATCGCCTGCTCGGCGCGCGCCTTGGTCGCGGCGCCTGCGTCACTGGTGTCGGCTTGCTTGGCTTTATCACCCGCATCAGACGTGCCGGCCACGGTCGAGGCCGCATCGCTCGGCGTGGCCTTGCTCGTTGTGGCCGAGAGGGTCGTCGCTTTGGCCAGCGCGCCGGTCAACGCACGCGCCGCGGCATCACTCTTGCCACCCTTGGCGTCCTTGCCGCCGTCGGTCGTTGACGCATCGCCCGAGTTGCTGGTGTCCGTGTTCTTGGTGTCGAGGGCGGCCACCAGCGCGCTGGCGGCCGCGGTCGTATCGCCATTCGAGGTGGGCGCGGTATTGTTGGCGGCCGCCGCCGCGGCGGTCTGGGCGCCGGTCGCCGAAGAGTCGGCCGAGTCCCCATGCCGCGAGTCCTTGTCGCCCCGCGAGGGTCCATCGGCCTTGCCAGCTTTGCCGCGGGAGGAACTCGACGCCTTGTCCGCGCCGCGCGGTGGCTGTTGTTGCACCGCCTGGACCAGTTGCGCGCTGAAGAGCGAATCGCCTTTGCCGCCCCGCTTGGCGTCGGCTGCGCCGCCCGCCTGGGCGCCGACCGTTGACGACGTGTCGGTCGAATTGGCCGAGGCGAGAATGGAATCGATGTTCAGCGGCGCCACGGCGTGTCTCGTTGGGCTCGGGTGGTTTAAGGGCTGCGCGTCGAGCTGCCTCCCAGCTTGCGGGTGGCGCCGTCAATCGCATCCAACTCAGGTTTGCCCTCGCGGATCAGCTTCAGGATTTCAGCCAGCCGTTGCCGTTCTTCGTCGGTCTTGAACTCGCCGAGCACTTTCGCTTGTCGCGTCGTGGGCATGGCGGAGATCAGATCGACCGTGGCCTGCATCTCGTTGGCCTTGATCATGCGCATCAGCTGATCCTTGGCCTGGGCGGGCTTAATCGTTTCGATGATCTGGCGAGCGCTCTCCTCGTTCCGATCGATCGTCGACTCGCGCAACGTGGCGAGTTCAGTTTCGAGATCGAGTTTCACACGTTTATATCGGTCAGTCTCCGCCGCGAGTTTGAGTTGTTCACTCCTTAATTGGTCGAGAGCCTGCGTGAGCGACTGTTCACGGAACTCGACGTCGCGAAACTTGTCGGCGCGCGCGCGCGCCAGATCACCCATCGAAGGTTGTGAACCCCGAATACGATCGCGCTCGGCTGCCGCGGCGCGCAGCGATTCCACGTCCAGGCCCGTGAGCACGGCGCGCAGCGCGTCGATGCGTGGCGTGGTGAGATCCCCACGACTCCACAACCATGCGCCCAGCGCGAACTCGGCCAGGACCGTTCCGATGCACAAACACGCCGTGAGCACGCCGAGCAAGCCCAGCGCGCGTCCCATCATAGCGCCTCCTGCCTCGCATGACGTTGAATCGCGATTTCATCCAGCTCGCGCTGCGCCAGCCGTTCGCCGGTCAATCGCCAGCGTTCGGCCTGCGTGTCGCGAAGTTTTTCCAAGGTTCGCACTTGCTGGTCGGCGTCGACCAGCGCCAGCCGGCGCTTTTCGATTTCGACCTTGAGTTTGGCGAGTTGTTGTTCCAGGGCCAGCCGTTCCACCTCGAGCACCGTGGCAAACCGCTGGGCTTCGAGCAGCCGGTCGACATTCACCGCGCCGACGTGGGCCGTATAGCCGTGGCGTGCGCGCTGCTGGTCGGCGAGCAGCCTTTCCTTTTGTTCGTTCAGCGAGACATCCACGCGCAGCGCGTCGGCCAATTGCGCTCGCCGCTGATCGCGCAGGGACTCGCGCAAGTGCAACAGCGGATCGAGGCGGAATCGGTATCGCTTCACGTGTGCTGACTCTTAATCGTGTCGGTCTTGTTTCGTCTTGCTTCGCCGCGGGGCCATCGGCCCGCGCGTCCGCACCTTGTTTACTGCGTATTCGGCGTCGCCATCCCGGCGCGGTTGGCTTGCATCTGCTGGGCTCGTTGCAAACAGTGCCGGCGGAACTCGAGCAAAGCCGCGCTGGCTTTCTCGACACTCGACGCGTCGGCGATTTCCTGCCGCAAAAAGGCGTTAATTTCTTCCTGCATGTCAATCGCCAGGTCGACCGACCGGCTGCTGCCGCGGCGATAGGCGCCGATGTTGATCAGGTCTTCCTGGTCGCGATAGGCGGCCATCAGCTCGCGCAACACGCCGGCAGCCTCGCGATGCTCGGGCGAGGCCACTTCGGTCATCAACCGGCTCAGGCTTTCCAGCACGTCGATCGCGGGCCAGTGGTTCTTCGACGCCAGTCGGCGCGACAACCAGGTGTGCCCGTCGAGCAAGCCGCGTACCGTGTCGGCGATGGGCTCGTTGGCGTCGTCGGCTTCGACCAGCACCGAGTAAAAGGCGGTAATGCTCCCGGTCGGCGTGCGGCCGGCCCGTTCGACCAGCCGGGGCAACATGGCGAACACCGACGGCGGGTACCCACGCGTGGTGGGAGGTTCGCCAGCGGCCAGTCCGATTTCGCGCTGGGCCAAGGCGAACCGCGTCAGCGAGTCCATGATCAGCAGCACGTCGCGCCCTTGATCGCGGAAGTACTCGGCCACCGCGGTGGCGGCCAACGCGGCCCGCACTCGCAACAGCGCCGGCTCGTCGCTGGTCGAGACGACGACCACGCTGCGGGCCAGTCCCTCGGGGCCGAGATCGCGTTCGATGAATTCGTTGACTTCACGGCCACGTTCGCCGATCAAGGCGATTACATTGATGTCGGCCGACGTGTAGCGGGCCATCATGCCCAGCGTGACGCTCTTGCCCACGCCCGAGCCGGCGAAGATTCCCATCCGTTGCCCGCGCCCGCAGGTCAGCAACCCGTCGATGGCGCGCACCCCGGTGCTCAGCGGCTCTTGAATCCGCGGTCGATCGACGGGATTGGGGGGACGCCGTTCAAGAAGCGTTCGCGACGGCAAGGCCGGCGGCGGCAACCGATCCAAGCAGTTGCCCCGCGCATCGATCACGCGCCCCAGCAACTCGTCGCCGACGCGCAGCCAACCCTTGGTCCGCTTCAATCGGACACGGTTACCGTACCGTACGCCGTGCAACTCGGCGAAGGGATAGACGAGCGTCATGTCTTGGTCAAAACCGATTACCTCGGCTTCGAGCGGGCCGCCGCTTTGTCGCGCAATCTCGACCACGGCGCCGACCGGGGCCGGAAAGTCAGCCACGGCGGCGGTCATGCCGGCAATGCGCACGACGCTCCCTTCGAGGGCCGTCGGCATCACCGCGTCGAGTTGGTCGGCAAGTTCGATCATCTGTTTGGTCAGGCTTAGGTGAGTTCTTCCTCGATGCGGGCCAGTTGCGCGTCGATCCCTTGATCGAGCGAGCCGTGCAACGTGTCGACGCGACAGCCGCCCCGTGCGACGTTGGCGTCGGAGACGATTTCGGCGGTGCCCAGCTTGGCGATCTCGGCGGTCAGTCGCTCGACCTGGCTGCGCAACACTTCGTAGTCGTCAGGGTTCAGTACCACGCGCACCTGACTCGCTCCGGCGGCCAGTTCGAGCGCTTCGCGCACCAGGTCCAGCGTCACCTCGGGCATGTCCGGCAAGCGACGCCGCAACACCCGGCCGGCGATCGCCGCAGCCAGGTGGACCGCGCGGCGTTCCCAGTGGGCCAGCCAGCCGGGTCGCGCGTCGCCAATTTGTTTCACCGCCGCTTCAAGCGCCGGCAGCACTGTTTGCATCTGAGCTGCGATCTTCTGGTTCAATTCCGAGTCGAGTTGCTGCAGCGCGTGACGCCGGGCCTCGGCCGCCGCGGCTTGCTTGATGGCTTCGGCTTGCTTCTGAGCCTCGACGAGCATCTGCACTGCCTGTTCGCGGACGCGACCCAGGTAGACGTCGGCCTGGACCCGGACGTCGTCCAGATTAAAGGCTTCGCCGGCGTGGGTGCCCGAGCGTTCCGCGGCTTTAATGACAGTGGCCATGTCTGTTTCTTCGTCGTGTCGTCGTTTGCAAGGTGTCTTAAGCGGCCAGGGCCAGCACGCGCCCGGTCGGTCCCGGCAGGTCGATTTGTCCTTCGGCCAGCAACTGTTCCGTCACGGCGGCGACTTGGCGCTGGGCCTCCTCGACGTCGGACAGTCGTGTGGGATCCCAGCGGTCGAGCGCCTTGCGAAGCGCTTTCCCCTCGCGCGGCGGCAGGAGCTTAACGATCCGACCGATCAACTGAGGCGACGAGCCGGCAATCGCCAGCCGCAGCACTTCGGGATTGCTCTGTGTCATCACCAGCCGCAGCGCGTCGTCGTCGAGGTGATCCAGGTCCGAGAACAGCACTTCGCGCCGGCCCAGCTTGTTGGCCAGCGTTCGGTCTTGCGCCGCCAGGTTGGCGAGAATCGCCCGCCGCACGCGCGGCTCGGCAGCGCGCAGGATGCTGGCCACCGCGGTCAAGCCGGCAGCGCGACAGTGTTCGTCGTGAATCAGGTCGGTTACGCGCGACTTCAGGCCACGTTCGACTTCGCGCAGGATTTCGGGATCGGTCTGGTCCAGCACGGCCAGCCGGCGAATCACATCGATCTGCGTCGTGGCCGACAACGAGCCGAGCAGGTCCGACGCCTGATCCTCGGGCAGATGCGACACGACCAGGGCGATGGTCTGGGGATGTTCCTGATGCAAGACAGTCGACAAGCGAGCCCCGCGCGCTTCGCGCAGAAACTTGAAAGGCTGGGCTGGGTTCGGGGCTGGCTTCGGCGCGGAGATTTGGATTACGTCGATGCCTGCGACCGGCGCACCAGCGGCGGGCTTCACGCGCAGGAACTCGTTGATTACCACCGACTGTTCGCCTGACTCGACCTCGTCGAGTTGTTCGCGCAAGCGGCGCAGCAAGTCGGCTTGCTCGGCGGGCATTTGAGCCAACAGACGGTCAGCCGTTTCGGCATCCAACGATGCCAACAGAATGGCGGCCTTGCGCAGCGATGGTTGAGTATGAGGTGTCATGCGTGTTGGCTAGCTGGCGTTTCCGATCCAGGAACGAAGGATATTGGCGGCGGCGTCCGGGTCTTCGCGGACCAGGTCGACCAACTCCTCGCGGAGCGACGGACCCGACACGCGACGCTTCAAGCGGCTCTTGGCCTTTTCTTCCGGCTCTTCCGCCTGCTCGGGTTCTTGTGGGAAGGCGGCGGTCACAGCGGTCGGCGGCTCGGTTCGCTGTTGCGGCACTGACTTGAGTAGCGAGCGGAGCATCAGCAAGCTGAAGCCGACCAGCGCGACCAGTGCGATCGTGTTCCACCAGTTCCCCAGCCAGACCAGCATCTGATCGGCGGTGTTCGGCTCGGCAATGGCGCTGGCCGGCACGTTCAAGAACGTGGTGACCGTCACCAGCGGCGCGGTCGCGTCGGCAGCGCCGGCCGTGGTGACCGGCGGCGGCAGAATCTTTTCCACGTGCTGGCGAATCTTTTCGGTCTCTTCGCGCTGAATGGCTTCGAGCGCGGCTTGGTCCGGTTCCTTGGCCGCCTGACCAGCCGCGGCCGGGTTGCGACGACGCCAGACGCTTTCAAAGTAGCTCGACGGCACGGCGACCGAGGCTGTGACACGGCGCGGCGTCAGCGGCGCCCGATCGACCTTCAAAATCTCGTTCGAGACGGCATTGGTCGTCTCGGTAGTCGTTTTCTCATCGGTGCTCTTGGGGCCGCCAGCCCCGGGCACCAATCGCGCCGCCTGGTTGGCCGCTTGTTGTCCTTCAAAGCCAGGGCGTCCGCCGGGGCCGCCACCTTCCTGGGTCGAATTGCCCGTCTCTTCGCGCGTTTGCAGCGGCACCGAGCCCTTGGGGTCGTAGGTGTTCTTCTCGGTGCGATGGAGCAGCTCGCGGTCAAGTTCAACCTGGGCCGTGATCGTCGCGCCGGGCACGTAGCTCAGCGCGTGAGCGATCATCTGCTCGTACATCGCCTGGTATTCCTTGACGCGAGCCAGGTAAGGGTCTTCCGAGGCGCTGCCCGGGCCGCTGCCGTGCGAGTTGCCGCTGTAGGTACGGCCATTCAGGTCGACGACGGTGACGGCGTCGGGCGACAGGCCCGCGATCGCGCCCGCCACCAGGTGGCGAATCATCGGCACTTGCCGCTCGTCCAAAGGTTGTGGGCCGGCGGGCTTGACGCTGACACTGGCCGTGGTGACCGGGGTGCCGCGCAGGCCGCCGCGTTTTTGCGTGTCGTAATGGACGGCGGCTTTTTCGACGCCCGACATCGAGCGGATAATCAACGCCAGTTCGCGCTGCTTGGCCGTCTTGATCATTTCGTCTTGCTGGGCGCGACTGGTGAACTGACTGACCTTCATCGTGGCGTCGGTCAGGTAATCGCCAAAGTGAGCGGGCAGGGCGCCGTTGTCGGCCAAGGCGGCCATGTAGGCGGCTTGTTGTCCGCGGGGAATGCGCAAGCGCGTGCCGTCGAGCGAGTAGCCCGACAGCTTGGCCTTGCCAAAGGCGGCTTCCATGGCCGAGATTTCGCTGGCCGAAAAGCTTTGCCCGCCCAGGAGGTAGATGTCGCCGCCGCTCGACGTGTGCGAGAACAAGTAACCCAGGCTGACCACCACGCCAATCAACAGCAGCGCCGCCATGAACCGCGAGGCGGGCGTCATCTGGCGGAACAGATCGGCGACTTGCGCGAAGCTTTTGTTCAGAAAGTCCATGTTCGTCGTCAGCTCGGGCTAGTTAATCGTAAGTGTTCTGGTCAGGTCGGCTGCGTGGGCTACACGCGAATCTGTTGCACGTCCTGGTAGGCTTGGACCAGCTTGTTCCTGATCTGCATCATCAGCCGGAAGGCGATGTCGGCCTTTTGCACGGCCGATAGCACTTCGGCCGGCGAGACATCGCCGCCGGTGGCCAGTTGCTCGACGGCGCGGTTGGCGTCTTTTTGCAGGTTGTCGACCTCGCCAATCGACTTGAGCAGGGTGTCCTTGAACGACGAGCCCCCCGCCGCCGGCGTCCCCAGCGAACTGCCGCTCGATGCGCTGGTCGCGCCCAGCGACGTGACCGACGAGGTGTTGATGTTGTTGATAAGCATGGTTTATCTCGCAGCTTCGTCGCGCGCTTAGGCCAGAATGCGGAGCGTGTGCTGAATCAGATCCTTGGAAATCTCGATCGCGCCGACGTTCGCTTCATAGGCGCGGCTCGTTTCGATGGCGTCGGTGAACTCGGCCATCATGTTGATGTTGGGATACGCCACGTAGCCGGTGCGCGGGCCTTCCTTGATCGCGTCGGGGTGGCCGGGCTGGTACTTGTAGCGCGGCTCGACGTCGGCGGTTTCGACCGAGCGGACCTTCACGCCCGCCGTGCCGGCCGGACCCGCGTTCGAGGGATCGGTCTGAAACACGACGAACTTCGCCTGGTAGGGGACCGGCTCGCCGGCTTCGTTGTGGGTGGTGCTTATGTTGGCCAGGTTGTTCGAGATGGTATTCATCCGCAGCCGCTGGGCCACCAGGGCGCTGGTGCTGATGTCGAGTGCGTTTAACATGACAAGTCTCCCAGGCTAAATGGTTTGCCGGCTGGCGTTAGGCCCGCTCGCTGATGGCCGCGCCGAGCAATTGGAACTGGCTGCTCAAGACAGTCATCACCAGGTTGTGTTGCAATTGGTTCTTGTTGATCTCGGCGACCTGCTGTTCCAGGCCGACGTTGCTGTCGTCGTGAAACACGATGCCGCGGAGGTTCTTGCGGACGTCGTCAAACGGGTTCACGTGTCGGGCGTTGGCCATCTGTTCATTGAACTGCGCCGGCTGTGTATCGCGAGTTTTGATCGCTTCGCGAAGCCGCGACCGAAATTGGTCGGTGTTCAGATCGCGGACGCGATAGCCCGGCGTGTCCAGATTCGCCAGGTTGCTGGCCAACACCGCGTGGCGATGCTGGGCAAACGCGGCCGATTGCTCGAGCACCGGCACGGTCGTCGAATTGAACAAGCTGGAGAGCATCGGTTTACCTTGTCGTGGATTACGCGAAGTGTGTTGTTGCAATCGCGGTGCCGGGCTGGGTTGCTGTTAGACTTTGCGGGCTAGTGTCGTTCAATCTTCGGCGTCGGTGGTTGAACGTAAGTCGTCAGGCCTTGGGGAGTTGTCGTGGTGCTGGCGTGTGTCGCTCGTGGTTGTGTGTTGCTCGGTTGTCTCGTGGCGTCGCGCAGATTCTGCCGCTAGCGAGCGGCGGAAACCGCGCGAGCGGTGCTAGGCTTCGCTCCGTTGCAAACGCTTGGCGCGCGGGGCGTAGCCGTACTCTTTCAGCTTGCCGCTCAGCGTGCGCAGGCCAATGTTCAAGGCCTGAGCCGTCTTGGCCCGGTGACCGTCAAACTTCTCCAGCGTGGCTTCGATGAGCTGACGTTCCATCTCTTGCAGACTCAAGCCGACCGGCACGGTGGCCGAGGTCGCGGCGGTGCTCACTGCCGGAGCGTCGATCAGCCAGGGGCGCACATCGTCGACGGTGATCGGACGATCGGCGCCGAGCACGCTGGCCCGAGTGACGATGTTTTCCAGCTCGCGCACATTGCCCGGCCAGTGATAATCGCGCAGCAGCGCGCGTGTGATGTTGTCGAGCGCACAGGTCGGCTGTCCCAGCCGGGCGCTCGCGCGCTTCAAGAAGTGGTCGACCAACAGCGGCACATCTTCGCGTCGCTCGCGCAGCGGCGGCACGCGCAGCGGAATCACCGCCAGTCGATAGAACAAGTCTTCGCGAAATCGCCCGGCCGCCACTTCGGTTCGCAGATCGCGATTCGTGGTGGCCAGGACGCGGACGTCGCACTTTTGCGTCCGGCTCGACCCGACGCGCTCGAACGTCTTTTCCTGCAACACGCGCAAGAGCTTCGCTTGCAGCGAGAGGTCGAGCTCGGTGATTTCGTCCAGCAGGATCGTGCCGCCGTCGGCCAGTTCAAACCGCCCGGTTCGCGGCGCGTCGGCGCCGGTAAAGGCTCCGCGCTCGTGGCCGAAGAGTTCGCTTTCCAGCAAGTGGGCCGACAGGGCAGGGCAGTTCAAGCTGACCAGCGGCCGGTCGGCGCGCTGGCTTTGGCTGTGAATCGTGCGGGCGACCAACTCCTTGCCGGTGCCGCTTTCGCCGTGGATCAACACGGTCTCGACCGTGGGGGCGGCGCGCGAGACGGCAGCCCGCAGGGTTTGCATGGCGGGGCTGGTGCCGACCATCACGGGGCTGTCACCGGCCGAGCCGAGCGCCGCCGGCGTGGCGGCGTCGAGCAGCCGGCCGCGCTCCAACGCGCGAGCCACCAGCGATTCGATCTGGTCGACCGCGAATGGCTTTTCGATGTAGTCGAACGCGCCGTAGCGCATCGCCTCGACGGCGGTCAGCACCGTGGCGTGGGCGGTGACCATGATTACCTGCGCGCCGTGCTTCCGCCGGCTCAGTTCGCGAATGAAGTCCAGGCCCGACAAGCCGGGCATTTGCAGATCGGTGATCACCAGATCGACGGCGTGTTGCGGCAGCCAGTTGAGGGCTTCGACCGCGCTTCCCAACGTGTCGACCGTGTAGCCGGCCTGGCGCAGAATGTCGGCCAGCGACTCGCGCGCCGGGCGATGGTCGTCGACGACCAGAATGCGTGCGGCGGTTGCGGTATTCGACAGTCGTGGGCTCGTTTTGGCGCTGTTCATGCGGCAGCCTCCAAAGTGTGGGTGCGTTGCGGCAGTCGCAGCGTGAAGGCTGCGCCCCCTTCGGGACAATTCATGGCGCTGACCGTGCCGCCGTGGACTTCGGCCATGCGGTAGACAATCGCCAGGCCGAGCCCGGTGCCGTTACTCTTGGTGGTGAAGAACGGTTCAAAGGCGCGGCGGCAGACCTCGTCGCTTAGCCCCGGGCCGTTGTCGGCGACTTCGATTTCGATCGCCCCATCGGGCATGGCCACGCCGGTGATCGTCAACTGCCCGCCGTCGGGCATGGCGTCGACGCCATTCAGAACCAGGTTCAGCAGCGCTCGCCGCAACATCTCGCGGTCGGCGGCAAAGCCGAGCCCGGCTGGGGCCTTGATGGCAAAGTCGATGTGCTGGGCGGCCAGTTGCGGCGCCAGCGAGTCGCGAATCTCGCTGGCCAGTTCGGCAAAGTCGCACCGCGACACCAGCGGGTCGCGCTCGGCCGTGAAGTGCAACAGATCGTTCACCGTCACGTCGAGCGCTCGCAGGCCGGTTTCGACCTTGTCCAGCACGTCCAGGCTGCCACGGTCTTCGGTCAAACGCCGCCGCAGCAGTCCCAGGTACAACGACACGGGCAGCAAGTTGTTCCGTACTTCGTGGGCGACGTGCGACGCCATTTGCCCCAGGTCGGCCAGCCGGTTCTTGCGAGCCAGTTCGCGATTCTTGACTTCGAGCTCGTTGGTCAGCCGGCGGACCTCGGCACGTAGCGCTTCGTGCGTCCGTTCCAGCCGCATGGTCGCCCCTTGCCAGGCCGACAGGACCGATTCCAGGTCGTGGGCCATCGGCTGAGGGAACGGCAGGATCGCCGTCTCGGACGCATCGAGATTCTCGTCGAGAGCGTCGGCCAGCGGCGCGGCGTCCGTCGCCGTTTGCAGTTCGTACGCGTCGTGGGGGTCGGGTTCGTGCGCTGGTTTCATGATTGGCTCGTCAGATCGAGTTGAGCAGGGGGGAGCGTCATGTCGACATAGGCCTGTCGGGCCAGGGTGGCTTGTTGGGCTTGGGCGAGTTGTCGTCCGGTCTCGTCGCGGCGGCGGCGAAGCTCGTCTTCGCTGTTCCGCTCGGCCGCCAGGATTTCTTGAAACAACGCCTCGGCGCGGGCCAGCAGTTGGCCGCACTGGCGGCGGGCCGCTTCGCCGCGCCATTGGCGTTCGGCGGGTTCTTGCAAGCGGTACGGATCGAGTTGTTGTTCGACGGCTTGCAGCGCGGCCAGCAGTTGCTGCTTGGCCGACAGCAATTGCAACAGCGGGGTCACTTCGCCCGCCGCGACCAGCGTTCCTTGTTGCTGACCGAGCGCGAGCAGTTGCTCGAGGCAGCGGCATTTCCGCTCCATCAAGCTGGTCAGCAAATCGGTGGCAGCAACGTCGGTGGTCATCAATTTGGTTTCAGCGGGCAATTACAAGGTGCCGAGCGCGGCGAGCAGCTCGGTCCATTGGGCCACGGTGTACGTCGAGTTCTTGGTGGCGCCGCCGGCCAGTTCCAACTGGTTCAGCGCCGCCTTGGCTTGCAACAGCGTGTGTCGGGCCAGGTCGTCGCGTTTCATCTGGCGATAACAAGCCGAGATTCGCACCAGCGCTTCGAGCGATTCGGCCGTGTCCTGGTAGCGGCTGGCGGCGTTGCGATAGGTGGCGATCGATTCTTCGTAGCGCCCCAGCTCGTACTGGACCAGTCCGCGACTGAACAGGCAGTTGCGCAGCATGTGCTGTTGCGAGATCGTCAGGCCAGGATGTTCGAGGTGCGTGCTCAGGTGCTGCTGCACGGTTTGATAGTGGGGCAACGCCGCTTGGAAGTGTTCGGTCGCGCGCTGGGTCGCTTGCTGGCGCGGCAACGTCGCTTCGGCGCGCTCGGCGTCGCGGCGGGCTTGCTGGCCCAGTTGCCGGTACGACTCGGCCAGCATGTACGTCAGCTCCATCGTCTGGTTCGCTTGCGGCCAGCGCAGGCAGGCTTCTTCCAAACGTGGAATGGCGTCGGACCAGCGCCGCTCGTCATAGAGCAGGTGGGCCAACGTCCAGAGGCTTTCGCGCCATTGGCGAGCGGCCGGTGTCAGCAAATCGCTGGCCACGTTTTGTTGCAACAGGGCAATCGCGCGCTCGATCTCGCCTTGCCGCCAGTAAACCTGGGCCGCCAGCAGCCGGGCCTGATAAGCCGCCGGATCGTTGGCTTGTCCTTCCAGGATTTCGGCCAGCGTGTCGTACGCTTCTCCTTCGCGGTTCTGACCCAGCAGCGATTCGGCCAGTCCCAACAGCGCTTGCTGCCGACGGCCTTTCGGACCCAGTTGCAGGAAGTGCTCGTACATGCGCGACGAGGCCAGGTAATCCTGGCCAGCCAGGAAGTTCTGGGCCGCTTCCCAGATGTCGTCCGGATAAAGTCGCGTGCTGAATCGTAGCCGCGCGAGCTTGTAGTATTGCTCACCGGCGGCGCGGAAATGTTTGCGGGCCTCCTCGGTCAGTTGATCGGCTTCGATCGGCGTGGCCGCGCGAGCCTTCTCTTCGAGCGCCCGCCCCCAGGCCGCTTGCGTCGAGCCCAGCAGCATGGCCGTGCGGTCCACCGGCAGCAGCGGTCGCGCGGCCTCGATCAGCTTGACAGCCGTGTCGTATTCTTGCCGCGTGTGCAGCAACTCGAACGTGGTGGCCAACCGGCGGCGGAGGTCGTCGAGCGAGAACCAAGGGTTGCGGAACGGCTCGGGCTGACGCATCTCGCCCAGCGCTCGCAGATAGCTTTGCAGGGCGTCGGCGTCGCGTTCCTGGCGGACGAGCAACTCGGCTTCCTCGAACGTGGCGGCCCAACCTTCGGGCGTGGCGTGGCTGTTGGTGATCAGCAGCCCGAACTCCTTCAGCGCCAACTCACCGTTGCCTTGCAGCGCGTGGGCGCGAGCCGACAGCAGCGAAATCCGGGCCACGTCTTGCCGGCTGGTGCGAGCGGATTCGGGCAGCGCCTCGAGCAGCTTGAGCGCCCGGCGGGCGAGCTCGCTGGGCGAAGTTGGTGGCGCGACGCCGGGGGGCAACTCGACCGGCTCGACATCGGGTCGAGGCTGATCGGCAATTTGCCGCGCGTGGTCCAGCAGGATGTTCGCCCGTTCGATCACCGCTTCGGTCGCCAGCGGTGACTTCTCGGGCACGGTTCCCAACACCGCCTCGGCGTCGGGACGGCGACCGGCGCGGACCAGCAGCCGCGCGCGTTCGAGCGTGAATTGCTGCCGCTGCAGGTCCGACAGGTCGGGTAACTTGATCAAGGCGTCGTTGTGAGCCAGCGCCTGATCCAGGTCGGCGCCGGGCTCTTGCGCCAAGGATTCAATCAACAACTGTTCGACATCGGCCAGTTGCTGATGCGGCTGACGCAAGGCGTCGCGCAGCACGTCGCGGGCGGGCACGGGCTGGCGGCTGTTCAACAGGCACATCCCCCACGTGCGCAGACCATCGGCCATCTGGGCATCGGGCCAGCCGCAAGAGAACGATTCGTCGAACAAGCGCGCCGCCAAGGCGTATTGGCGGATGCGGGGGCGGTTGCCAAGAGTGGCGGCCTGCTTGGCCACCAACATGCCCAGCACGTAAGGCGAGATGAACCGCTGGGGCGCGGTGACGTGTTCCTCGTTGCGGAATCGCTCGGCCAGCCGCGCGGCGGTCGTGTCGTCACCCCGGTCCAGCGCCGACAGGGCGTCCAGCGGCGTCGGCGGTCGACGTGACGGCGGCGGGGGCGTGATCGTGGCCAGCCACAGCACCAGGCAGGTGATCGTGACGATCGACAGGCACGACGCGATCAGCACCGTAGCCAGACGGTGCGTGAGCATCCAATGCTGCGCGCGCGCCAGGCGACCGCTGGCCGGCTTCTTGCCGCCAGTTGCCGAGCTGCGCGCGCGGGGCGCGCCAGCGCCGGTCGATCCACCATCTTTTTGTGGCGAAGCAGCCATCCGTGACGTCGAGCGAGGTAGGAACGGAAAAGTTTTGTCTTTGGGTCAAGCCAATCCGTGGCCTGGCCGATTCATCAGACACGATTCCAAGCGCCGCGAAGTTAGCGAAGCTCGAATCAACAAACTGACGGGTCAACAAGCTGACAACGACAAGTGCGTAGCGCGAAGGGAATGTCAGGCGGGGAGCGAAACGCGCGACGATGTGGTACGGCCCATCGTGGCCGGCGGCAGCGCGGCGAATTTCGCTAGAAAAGCCGCGAACTTGTACGAAACCCACGGGGTTGCGTCAAGGGACGTTTGACGGTGCGACGGGGGAGAGCGCCCCGGTGAAGTCGCTGGCGCGGGTTTCACCACGTTCTAGCGTCTTGGGTGGCACCGATGGCTTGGCCATCGGTGTTGCGCAGCAACAAGAAACTCGACGGGCAAGCGCAACCCAATGGAAACTCGCCACCCCTGCGGGACGGCGCCCGAGGTTTCTTGTGGCCTTCGGCCACCCAGGTGCAAGCACCTGGGCCACCCATGGTTCACGTTAACCGAAGACTTACGTCTCCGGCTCTCGAGAGGCGACACGCGAGGTGTCGTCAGACCGGCGTGGCGCTCGCGGTGCTAGCGCCGACGATCAGATTCATCATCCAGCGGTCCATGTCGGCCAGCATCGCCGACATGATTTCATTGCCGCACGGATACTGGCGCAGATCGACCGACATGCCGGCCGAGTGCAACAGCCGCAGGTTGTCGCACACCGACGGCGCCGGGTAACGCTCGCTGTCCTGGCCGCAGGTCAGAAAGACCGGCAGCTTGCGCAAATCGGCCAGTCGCGACAGCGGCCGCCGCTCGTGGGGCAGTGACCCGTCCAGCGACATCACGCCAGCAAACACGTTGGGATGGGCCAGCGCCACGCGCAGCGCCATCGTCCCCCCCGAGGTGTGACCGGCCAGAAAGATTCGCTGATTGGCGATGTTATAGCGCCGAGTGGCCTGGTCGATGGCCTCGAACACGGCCTGCTCGGCCTGGGCCACGTGGGCGCCAGCTTGCGACCAGGTGTAACAGACATCCCCCGGCGATTCCTCGACGGCCAGCGTGCCGCGAACCGAGACGGCCACGTAATTGCGCAAGCTGACGTGGGGCATCACACGGCGCAATTGGGTCTCGTCGTTCAACGGGCTGTGCAGCCAAACTAACAGCGGGTAGGCGTAGTTCGGTTCGTAGTGCAGCGGCGTGAAAAACGCCGTCGGCAGGGTGTGACCCCCGGCCGTGGTCGCGGGCTGGGGAATGGTCAGATCGATCTGCGGGCCAGTTACCGAGCCACGCGAAGCGAACGGTTCAAATCGATTCATGGTCCTGGCGAATATCGGGTTGCGGGACAAGAAACAGACGCCGAACCAAGCGACGCCCTACGAAACATCCGGCGTCGTGCCGTCAATCCAGCCAGCGGTGCGGGTGCGGACTGTAGTTCAGTGGCCGTAAACGTGTCAACGGCGACCCTCGCGAATTGAACCAGGAAGCAAGAAACGGGCCCACGCCAGCAGCGCCAGCCCACGACCAGCAAGCCAGCCGAAACTAGGTCAGCTTGGCCATCGCGGCGACCAGATCCTTGACCGCGGCGATGCTCTTGTCCAAGTCGGCCTTCTCTTGCGCTGACAACTCGAGTTCGATGATCTTCTCGACGCCGTTGCGCCCCAAGATGACCGGCACGCCGACGTAATAACCGCCGACGCCGTACTCGTTCTTGCAATAAGCGGCCACCGGGATCAGCCGCCGCTTGTCGCGGACAATGGCCTCGACCATTTGCGCCGTGGCCGCCGCCGGTGCGTAGTACGCGCTGCCGGTCTTCAACAACTTGACGATCTCGGCCCCGCCGTTACGGGTCCGGTCGACAATTTCGGCCAGCCGTTCCGGCTTGATCAAGCGCGTGACCGGAATGCCGCCGACGCTGGTATAGCTAGGCAGCGGCACCATCGTGTCGCCGTGGCCCCCCATCAGCAAGGCGCTGATGTCTTCGACGCTGACGCCCAGTTCCATCGCCAAAAACGTGCGATAGCGGGCCGTGTCCAGCACGCCGGCCTGGCCAATGACCTTCTCGGGCTTGAAGCCGGTGACCTGCAAGGCCCGCTGGACCATCGCGTCCAACGGGTTGCTGACGACGATGATCACCGCGTCGGGGCTGGTCGTTTTGATTTGCTCGGCCACCGAGCCGACGATCTTGGCGTTGGTGCCCAGCAGATCATCGCGGCTCATGCCGGGCTTGCGCGCGATGCCAGCAGTGATCACCACCACGTCGCTGCCGCGGGTGTCGGCATAGTCGTTGGTGCCGACAACATTTGAGTCGAAGCCCATGATCGGCGACGCTTGCATCAGGTCGAGAGCTTTGCCCTTGGGCATGTCTTCGACCTGGGGAATGTCGAGCAGGACGATGTTCCCCAACTCGGCGCTAGCGCACCAGTGGGCGGTGGTTGCGCCGACGTTGCCGGCGCCAACAATGGTGATCTTTGCACGTCGCATGCTCGCTCCTCAAGACTTCAACGCTGGTAGTTGATCGAATGACCGGACGCGCGGCTGATAAGTCGGGTGGACTACTCGACCGGGCGTCCCACAAGGCGGCCCAACTTTCGTGAGTATCCGACTCGGGCGCGGCAAGTCAAGGGACGGGGCACTTCGGCCGTAACCTTGGCACTAATAATGGGTAACGAACCTCTTGACAGTTGCCCGCCGGTTCGATTCGGACCCTCGCGCCGCCAGCGTGGGGCAATCGACCTTGCTCCGTTTTCGCGGGCTCGCTATCCTCCCGCGCCCTGGAAAGTGCGCGCCGGCGTTTCAATCGAACGTCGCGACCGCTTGGGGCTGCAAACTCGCTTTTATTCACGGGCGGAACATCGAGATGAAACGCGTGCCCACTGCGAACCGTCGATCGTCGCGTCGGCTGACCTTGGCGACTGGCTTGCTGCTGCTGGCCACGCAATTGGGCTGCACCAGCTTGCTGTTCTTCCCGATGTACCTGATCAAAGGCAACACGGTCAAAGCCGACTACGACGGCTTGAAGGGCAAGAAAGTGGCCATCGTTTGCCGCCCGTTGGTCGAGTTGCACTACTCGGCCGGCAGCGTCAGCAACGATCTGTCGCGGCTGGTTGGCATTCTGCTCGAGAAGAACGTGAAGAAGGTCGAGATCATCGATGCCGACCGGGTCGCCGAGTGGAGCGACGAGCACAACTGGGAAGATTACGCCGAAGTGGGCGAAGCGCTCGGCGCCGATCTGGTGCTGGGGATCGATCTGGGACAGTTCAGCCTGCACCAGGGGCAGACGCTGTATCAAGGCCGCGCCAAGACCGTGCTGACCGTCTACGACATCAAGGATAAGGGCCGCATCGTCTACGAGAAGCGGATGCCGCAGACGGTCTTTCCGCCGAACACGGGCATCCCGGCTTCGGAGAAGCCCGACGAAGATTTCCGCCGCCAGTTCCTGGTCGTGCTGGCCGACCGGATTGGCCGGTACTTCTATGACCGCGACGCGACGACCGACTTTGCGGAAGACAGCCGAGGGCTGTAGCGAGGAAGTTGCTAGAGGAAAAAGTTGCTGGTTGCTGGTTCCTAGTTGCTAGTGCAGAACAACCTGATCGCATTCCAAGCCCAGGGGTTTCACCCCCCTGGGTTTTTTCATGCGCCGCTCGAAGCGCGCAAGCGACCAGAACTCAAGAGCCGGGGACGTAAGTCCCCGGTTGGAACTGCGTGCGAGTCGCGAGGCGCTAGTTCCTCGAGAACCATTCATCGAGTGCATGTTGCCAGCGAAGATCGCCCACCGTCTGTCCGGGCACTTTGACGTTCCTTCCACCCGGCGTCATTAACAGGCAGTAAACGAAGTATTCCACATCTTCGCTTAAAAAGGCGATGTGGCCGTCGCAGTATATCACATTCACGCCGCCGGAATGATTTGACGACGGACGAGTGAAATCGTAGGGCCAGGACATTGCCACAGGCTTAATCACGTGCTCCTTGGTCCAGGCCCCTTTGCCTTGATTGATGCGATAGGTGGCTAAGGTTGGCGTCGCGGTTGGCAGGGCACTTGGGCGCGCGTCATTAGTCGGAGTGATTATCGCGTTGATATCCCAAATCATACCGAGCGATTGCTCATGCACGTCGGTGAATTGACCATGGTCGATGTTCTCGGAAAGCATGATTGTCTGCGCTTGGCCGTCGCGCTGGCCAATCCAGGCATTCGACTGTTGAACAATCGGCAACGTGTTCGAGTCGAGCGCGCCGATGCCGCCAAGCATCTGATTTGCCCTACGGTGCCCCGTGAATCTGTCAAAGAAAATACCGTTGGCCGGCCAATCGCGCGGGATGCCATTCGGCTTGTCCGACCTCGGCACGCCGGCCGCGTCGATGCACCCGGTGTTCCCGACGTACGCTAATTCCTGGCCATAGGCCATGATGGGAGGGTCGGCGGGGCACGTCAGACCCTCGATCGACACTGTTCCGTTGTCCGCTCCCCGACGCGGTCTTGGTGGCCCCGTAAGAGGATTACGGAACGCGTCGTAAATACTGCTGTGACCAAGATACGGCAGGACAGGCACAAACCCAGTACTGTCCGGTTAGAAGTCGA